>JAGBFD010000123.1 GCA_017936645.1 Clostridia bacterium | reverse complement strand
CCGATGACGGTGTAACATAATCAATAAAGCTTGAAACAACATTTGAATCCTTACTTTCCTGAGTTGCAACATCAGCAAGTACAAGTGTAATTTCGTCGCTTGTTGCAAGACCGTTGAGTTCAATTTCTGCTGTCGGACGCATCAAAGATTTGTCAACCGTGCTGAACGGGAAATCATCACTCCATTTTATTATCCATTTTTCTTCTGTCAGTTCACCATTTACATAGGCAAAAACTTTCATAACAGCCTTATCAACTGCAGAAACAGTTATCTTATAATCACCGTCTGTTTCGGGAGTGAAGCTGTATGTTTTTGTTTCATCCGATGCAAAAGTAATTGTATCGGTTGTGCCTAACGAAAGAGCTGTTACGGTCTGAGTGATGTCCGTGTAACCGGGTTCTGTTTCATCGCTGAGAAGATTTCTGAGAATTACATAACCGTTGTTTTCGTTGTTTGTGTCAACGGTATATTCATTAGTTCCGATCTGTCTTGCAAAATGCTCGGACTTTAACTGTTCATCTGTCCATGCAAGCGGATATCCGATCTGACCGCCACCGACTCTGATTATCTCCATATAGAGCTTATTCTGACCGGTCGAGAGAATTCCTATGCTGTTATTGTAGTGCAAAGATCCAAACCGCAATACACAACCGTCAAAACCACCGAAAAGTCCGCCTACATAGCTTCCGTTTGCCGTAACTGAACCTGCAGTGTATGAACTGACGAAGTTATCCTCCGGCATTTTGTTGAGGATTTCCTGATAAATGGCGTCTGATTTTTCAACAAGCTCCATATAGTAATCATCTGCCCATGCAGGAGGCCAAATAGCAGGCCAAAAACCATCACCCTCAAGCATATCACCATAGCGAATTCTCTCTTCTTCAACTGCGTCATACTCAGCCCATAAATCTTCAAGATTGTCGCCTGCTGAGTAGAAGTTTCCGCCAAGACCGCCGACATAATCGTTACCGCTGACAGTACCTGTATGATAGCAGTCTTCTACCATATTGTTGTCCATATTGATATCGCCTGCGATACCGCCGACATAGTTGCCCGTTGACTTGACCGTGCCGACATTCGCACATCTCTTCACATCAACATTCGGTGTGATATTAGCAACAATACCACCGACATAGTTACCCGTTGACAGAACCGTGCCGTTGTTTGCACAATCCAATAAGCTACAGTCATTTGTCACCTTACCGACGATACCACCGCAGTAATCAGCACCTATAACCGTTCCGCGGTTTCTGCAATCATAAAGGTGAGCTTTTATAGATTCACCAACGATACCGCCCGTAACTGCACCGTCATTGATGATAATGCCGTTGAAAATAACATTGCGTATCTGCGGATAATTGTCTGCCTTTGCGCAGAGCGCACCTGCACTTTCTGAAGAAGAACCTCTGAGGTCAAAAAGTGAATTTTTGATACAAAGGTCTTTAACCGTAGCACCGTAGAGTAAATCAAAAATACCTGATGTTGTGCTGTAATAGCCCATGATCGAATGGTTTTTGCCGTCAAGAGTACCACGGAAATCCGAAGCGGATTCACATTCAATGAGCTTAGTGGATTTGGTTATCGGATATCCGACATAAAGCGGATCATTGTTTTCATCAAGGCTGAATTTGCCGTGATTGACAATGATATCAGAAGTGAGTTCAAATTTTGAACCCTGACCCGTCTGACCTGCATTGATAAGATCGATGAAGGTTTTAAAATCTTCATAATTGTTTATGTAATAGGTTTTTCCGCTTGCAAAAACTGTGTCAGCCGTCAAACCGTCATCTGCCGCAAATGACATTATCGGCAGAAACGACATAAGCATTGCTGCAACTAAAAGAACTGATAATACTTTTTTCATAATACAATCTCCTTTACAATATTTTGTTTGTTTCAGTATAATTAAAGCATAGTTGACCACCTCATTATTTTGTGTCTTCATTTAGTAGTCAGCCGAAATGCAATTTGTGACATAAATTTTCGAAAAATTTTTAAAAATTTTTTATTTATCGATAATTCGGGTCTCATAAACCGCTGCATTCAGGGTCATCCGAACCCAAAATTGCAAAAAGAATCTTCAGGCAAGCAAAAAGACCGACGGTTCACCGTCGGTCTAAATTATTCATTCCGGTTTTGAGAGATTAGTTTCTCTTACCTCTGTTGCCGTTTCCTCTGCGACGGTCGCCTGAAGGACGACGCGGTGCATCAGAGATTTCGTTTTCGGGAACAAGACCCTCAACCTCGATAAGTGCCTCACGGCGTGAAAGGTTGATTCTGCCCTGATCGTCGATCTCACGAACCTTAACGATAACCTCGTCACCGATATTTACAACGTCTGTAACGTTCTCTGTTCTCTTAACGTCGAGGTGGCTTACGTGTACAAGACCCTCTTTACCCGGAGCGATTTCAACGAATGCACCGAAGTCCATAACTCTTGTAACTACGCCCTTGTAAATTGCACCTACTTCAGGATCGTTTGCAATTGTTTCAATCATAAAGATTGCACGCTTTGCATTTTCGATATCCTGAGCGCAAACAAATACGCTGCCGTCTTCCTCAACGTCAACCTTACAGTCACATTCAGCACAGATCTTCTGGATAACCTTGCCCTGCTTACCGATAACCTCTGCAATCTTGTCAACAGGAACCTTTGTTGAAAGCATCTTCGGAGCATACTTTGAAAGCT
>JAGBFD010000122.1 GCA_017936645.1 Clostridia bacterium | reverse complement strand
CATCTATCTTTTTTGATGTGATTTCTCCCGTAACATAATAACCACAGTAGGTTTTGTTGGCAAGCATTCTTAATATTGTTGTTGCCTGAAACTTGGCACCGTTATGTGTTCTTACTCCATTCTTGTTGAGATACTCTGCAAGAACGTGTGAGCCTTTACCCTCTCTTACACATTGTTCGAATACCTTTCGGACATAATATGCCTCTTCTTCGTTTACTACAAGGTCACCAACCTCGTTACCTTTCTTGTTGAGTCTGCCCTTTTTAACAAGGTCATATCCGAATGGAACAACCCCTCTTGTGAAATATCCTTCCTCTACAAGCTGGTGCATTCGTGTTTTAATTCGTACTGATGTCTTTGCACTTTCACCTGAAGCCTGCCAGTAGCGGATGTAGTTCATCAGCTTATCAGTATGGTCATTGAACTGCTGTTGACCTTCATTTACACTCCACACTTCTATTCCATGCTGTGCAAACCATTCTACAACAAAGGGTGTTTCATTATCGATTCTACCTATTCGGTCGAACATAAAGACAAGGAGGATATCGAATTCTTTATTAAGTGCTGCGGTCTTTAAATTCTGAATTGCATCACGTTCATCTGCCGAAACCTTAAAACCCGACACACCTTTTTCAGAGAATTCCTTTTCAATTATCCAACCATGAGCCTTTGCAAACTCATGACAGGCTATCTTCTGCATGGGTATATCGTCTTTCTGAACATCAACCTGATTCTTGGTTGAAACCCTGTACAAGCAATACGCTCTTTTCATTTTAACCTCCGTTTCTTAACATAAAACTTAAGGCTTTCCTTTTGGGTATTGAGCAACATATTACCACAATGCTTCTCACAAGTCCAGCCTTTTTGTGAAAGAAATTAAAATGAATTCTGTTATTGTTTCAGCCTGTCCTCATAGCAATTCGTCAAGTGCCACAGCAGATTTTTCTTCCATTCCTTCTTCTCCTTTTCCTTGAATGAAAGCACTACCATACAACCGTTCTTTGTTCTGATTACTACGTTTCTTCTGTTCATTTGTTTTAACCTTTCCAGTTGTGCCACAGCTTACGCCGACATATTCGTTTAATATGTATAAGGTCAAAACGTGCCTGCCCGTGCAAGTAGTTTTACACAGGCAGGATATATTTTTTAAGTATCATTCTGAAATCTTACTGCATCATCAAAATCAATAGTGCCGTTGATATGACGTACTTCATTAACACACATTGCGTGTAAATCTTTAAGAGTTTCATCATCAATATCATTTACTGCTGCCATCATATGTGACAGTTTTCCAAGCTCAACAGCAATCTTGAATAAATTACGGTTTAATCTTCGCTCGCTACCGAGGACAATTCCATTTACGGAACTTGTAATAATCGGTGCAAGATAGTTTACATTATTCTGTTGTTTAAGATATCCTGAATAGAAATTTATCGCCCTTTCGATAAACTCGCTTGCTGATTTACAGTTATCTTTTGGAAACATTTCTGTTACTGTTTCCTGTGTTTGCGGATAAATCCATAGGGGTATCCTGATTTTCTTTTCATTTGGCATTTTTGTTCCTCCGTACACCCATTATTTGCTTTTACAATGGGACATTTCATTTTTAAGGTTCACCTGAATGAACCTTTTTATCTCTTTACAGCCACCCTTTTAATTTTCAGAACCGGCTTTAAACGGTGGGCTTTGCCCTCCGAAGTGATTGACGGGTGCACCCGTCTTTAACTTGCATAAAAATCATAAATCCCCTTTTTCGTTCATAGGGGTTCGGGTTCTCCCGAACGCAGGGCGTTACCCAGTTCCCGCCTTTTTAAAGATACTGCTTTTTACAGCTTGATTAACGGTGGGGTTCGAGTGTAGTATAGGTATTCGGCGGACAGCCGAATACGATGCTGGCAATTACAAAACTATGCTGTTAATTTCTCAACCTCGTTTTCTCTTAACCGCATACAGCGCCATTCTCGGTATCTCGCCCACACTTCGCCAGAAACGGCTCAAATTTCGATTCGTTTTCGGTTGTCGGGTACTTTTGCTATGACGGGGTAAAATCGCAGAAACGGGCGTTTTTTGAGCTTGTTATATTTGTTCCGTCT
>JAGBFD010000121.1 GCA_017936645.1 Clostridia bacterium | reverse complement strand
GTTGTTTTTGTATGTCAATGAGTTCACTCCTTTTCAAGATGTATTTATATCCCTCCACCGCTTGCGCGGTCCCCCTCCCTTTAAGGCAAGGGGGCAGCAGAGGGTCACATCCTGTCTTTGTCACGTAATATGTACTTACTGTCCTTTCGGAACATCCGTATGGTTATATGCGGCATTTCGATTTTTTCAGCCTCACCGTTTTCATCAATTCCGTATAAATCCCAGTAAGGATTTGCATCGACAAACTCATAGCCGGGATAAAGATTTTCAAACTCCTCAGCATTGAAGCAATCGGCACGAAGCTCCTGAAGCTTTTTACCGCTGATTCTTCCGTCACGGTTTTCCGCTTCAGGGCGACGGAGATTCTTCGAACAGTTATATGAACGGTAAGCAAGAGAAGGATCCTTGCAGGTATAAAATGCAATACCGGCAAGGCCTGTCCTTGTAAACTGCAGATGCTTCGCATGAGAGAAGCTTGTCGACGGCTTTTTCTTATAAGCTTCAAACTGCTTGTCCCATTCCTGACGGAGAACCTTTGCACCAAGCTCGCCCGAACAAATCACGTGATGATGAGGACGATGCTTCTTGTCTCCGATTTCCGTTGTAGTGATGTACTTGAAATCAAATCCTGCTTTCTGATGCTTACGCTTAATTCTTCGAAGCCAATTTTTTAAAAGCTTGTCAGCTGCAGCATTGTCAACATCATACTCTGCAGGATAATTCAGGCCGATGTAATAATCATTCGTTCCGAAGTTTTCCTGGATAAGCCATGTGAGCCTACGAGCCGCATTCTTCTGATTGAGTTTTTTCTGAGTCTCTGAGCTCGGCTTATATTTCGCTTTGCGTGACTTCGATATTTTCCGCACCGGGTAAATATCGATTTCCATATAGTCACCCGAACGGTGCCTGCACTCTCTCATCAAGCTTCTCATGGCTTCTCCTTTCAAAATTTTTGCTTTTTCTTCCTTTTGAAGTTGGTCAATAACTTAATACCCCATACTTCCTCTTAACGGACATCCCGTCCGTTTGAAGTTTTTCTTATACTTTGAGGGACAAGTGCTGAACCTGTCCCTCTTTTTTCTGTTTTGAATATTGGAAATCGTTTACTGATTTGATTAATACTTTTGATTTGCTTCAAGCTGTTCGCTGAATCCGACAGTTCTTTTCACCTTGATCTGACCTTTGGTTCCCGCACTGATTTTTACGGTACCGCAGCCTGACACCTTGACGGTCAGTTCGAAAATTTTTCCTTTGGCTACAAGCTCGGCTGCTTTATTCATAATATCGTGTACATCCTGACATTCAATCGGCTGCATAGAGTTTTCCTCAGCACCCTCACCGCAGAGCATATTGATATTATCCTGAGCCTCAGCAATCTGTGCCTTTTCTGCTCTGTCTAATCTTGCTGCAGGACAACTGCACGCAGAAAGTGCCAGATCCTTCTCTCGCTGTTCTGTCAGTTCTTCATCTGCAGATACTCTGCACATTACAAGCTGACCGCAGCTCGGACACGGTAATTCTGTTGTCATATTTGTTCCTCCTGTTTAATTCTGTTTTCTTCAATCCACTCAGCATAATCTTCACGTTTTCTGAGTTTTCTGCATACTGTTTCGCAGAAGATTTCACAGTAAACGATAAAAGCCTGAAGCTGAGGGCATTGATTCGTTTTAATGTCTATTACAATTTCATTTTCAAATGTCTTGGTCTGTTCGTTATAATCGGACTGTATTACATAAGCCTCTTCACGCTGAATCAGCCGTGCTTTCTTCCGGTCCGAAGGGTTCGGGAATAACACTTTTTCGTCCATGTGATCCTCCTATATATTTCAGGAACGAAGACTGCCAACGCTTCCATTCCTTTTTGTACTTGTTTGCTACCATACAGTCAAACTCGTGTCTTTCATCGTCCGAAAGCGGTGCGAAATAAGGAATCTGCCGTTCCTTTCTGAACAGTTCAAACTCCTCGCGAACGGTAGGATGATGAAGATTTGTAAAATATCCCCACTCGTCAGGATGCTTGAACATATACTTTATGTCGTGCGTTTTTCTTTTTCTCAAGAGGTTTTCCTGCTCGATAATATTCATCTTTTACACCTCTTCACTATTACTTTCCTCTGCCTCCCTTGCCTAAAGGGAGGGGGACCACGTAGTGGTGGAGGGATTTTCCTTCGTCACCTCTTCACTATTCCTTCTTACTTATTACTTCAAGACTCCGCCCCATTCGCAAACACCGGGTATATTAAGAAATAAGGGTGGTGTTCACTTCCTTTCTGTATCAAAGTATTATTTCAGTCGAAATATTAAATTGTAATTACATAAATATGACAATGGTTAATAGGTAACAGAGTTGAACCCGGTGCTTGATAACAGGGCGGAACGCTTGTTATTTATTGAGCAATTCCCGCAGAGCCTTGTTATTTCTTGCAAGCTGAAGGTTGTCCTTTTCAAGGACAGCTACCTCTGCTTTGAGCTCACGGAATCTGTTGACTGAATACATCACACCTAAAAATGCTCCGTAAACCGCCACTCCCGCAAATCCGCCAAAGGCTACTACATAAATCAATACGTCCATTCTTAATTCTCCTTTATGTGTGTTTTCAGAAGTGTCTGAACTGCATTTTCAAACTTCATGGCAAGCACAGGGTCTGATGTCTTTACTTTTGCAAGTGCTTTTAAAGTGTTGATGATATCATTCTGAAGCAGTTCAAAGAGTCTTTTGAATTCCGTCGCATCGGGATTCTGCATACGAAGCTGTTTTTCAAGGCTTTCAACCTTTTCAAGTGCTTTCTTTTTCTCAAGCTCGGCAGCTTCTTTTTCTGTCTGAGCTTTCTGAAGCATCTCGTTCGCTTCGGCCATCTTCTTTTCAAGATCCTTTGCACTCTTCTCCGAAGCTTCCGCCTCGGCTTCAGCCTTAAGCTTGTCAATGGTCTCCTGTGGAACTGTAGGATTTTCTTTCAGCTCCTTAAGCTTTGCCTTCGCCTTCTTCTCAGCTTCCTTTGCCTTTTCAAGCTTCAGGTTCAGATCGCTGACACTCTCCGACAGCTCTTTTACTTTCTGAGCACTCTTAGCAGCCTCTTTCTCGTTAAGTTCTGCCCTTGCTTTTTCGTTTTCAACAAGCTCGTTGAGTTTTTCTGCTTCTTCAGCTCTCTTCAAAGCTTCATCACGTTCTTTGATAGCCTTGTTAAGCTCACGGGTTGAGATATTTTCAACATCGTTTTTCTCAATGAATTCTGCACGCTCCTCTCTCGGAACAGCAAGGAGAGCCAATACCTTTGTGTAAGATAAATTGGAAATCGCCTGCTGATTTGCACCGGGAATAACAGACAGCTGATCCATACCGTATTCCTCATAAATACGCATATAATCGGTTGCTGTCTTCTGCGAAAATTCAACCTTGTTTTCGAGCCAGTCTCCCCACTCACCATGCGGAAGAAGTGCTTTTGCCTCCGTGAGCCTTTTTCCAAGCTCGATTATGTATGTTATCGCCATACTCCGAGCCTGATCCCGAAGCATGATAATTTCACTCGTAACAACGTCGATGTTACGTTCAAAAGTTAAAGCATTATCACTCATGCAGATTTACTCTCCTTTTTCTTTCTCTTTGCAAGTTCCTTATAGTAATAAGGCAATAAAACCTCTTTTTCCCAACGATCACAGAAATCCCGTACCTTTTGCGGTATTGCGTGACTGTATTCCTTGTTTTTGCCGTGTCTCTCATTTCCGTAGCCGTGAAGTTGTACCTCTTGAGGTTCGCCGGCATTCATACGGATATCAAGTGTGTAATAGCTTCTTTCCGGGCGACGATACTTTCGGACAAAGAAAATAACATCACTTTCTGAACAGTGATTTATTCCGTATCGACCTACACAATGCCTTAGTACCCTGCCTTCATTTACAAGCTCCTGATTGCTTCGTGCCACTCTGATACATAGTTCACCGTCGTTCCATTCAAGCGAACTGTACTTTTGGGCAACCCTCTTGAAATTTTTGTGTGATTTCGGGTCATTTAGCTGTGCGGCCGTTTCCATTATTGCATCGTGTGCTTCTAACAGATTGCTCGGCCATAAAAGCTCGTTTGTGAGGTGGTTCGCATTCTGTCGGTAAAGCTCCTCTCTGTAGTCAATCAGATACTGCGCACCTTCACACACGTTCAAATTATGTTTACGTTCCTGCTTGTAAAGGTATCTTGTAACCTCAGGTAGCGAAAACCAATCATCACCGTCTATCGTCTGACCGTCAAGTGTATACACAGCATCCGGTCCGAGCAACTGCAGATATTCGTCGTATTCCGTGGCTGATAAATCAGCGATATAATTATCACGTGTAAGCCACATAAATGCAGTTTCACAATCCCATTCGGTGAGCATACCTTTTTTAAACTCATTCTTTTTAAAGTGAAGCATCTTGTGTGGTTTGACTTCGTCAAGGTCAAGAAAATTGATGTCAATTTTATCAGGTCCGTGACCATAATACTCAATAGACCTTGCACAATCGTTTTCAATTCCACTCTCAAGAATGTCAAAAAACTGCGATTTAACTATGTTTTCTAACTGTGGGTATTTTTTCCACAGCTTGAGATAAAGAGTCGGATGACATCCGCCTTTCTCAACGTAAGTCTGCAGACCTGTTTTTTCACCGGTTGTCCCTGTTAGGTCAGCAGAATCGCCCCATATAAATCCGTTAATCTGTGTATGACATACAGCGGAATAGTTATAGTATTTCTTATATAGCGGATCTGAATAACCTGTAAGCGGTTTCCACTCTGAAATCGGTACATCGTGAAAAAAGTGTATGTCTGTATGTCTGAAGCAGTGAAACCTACCTTTTTCATCAATCACGACTGCATTACGCGGTATTGCATATACCTCTTCCCAGTAACCGTAGCTGTTCAGTTCTCTTTTTACTAACCAAGTAACAACGGCTGCATATTCACCTGCCGCTTCTACACTCGCAACTAAAACCTGATAAAGTCTGCCACGTGTGAGCTTGCTTTTTGCTTTAACCTCTGCTCTTGCTCCGCAATACGGACAATTTGCAGCAGAACCGGATTGAAAAACAGTACAGTCATAATCATCATATTCGAGCGGAACATAAGCGGGATATAACTGTCCGTCCTCGCCTTGAAATAATTTGATTCCGGGTAAACCGTTTTTATTTTCATAATTTTCATAACCAGCAATAAAGGTTTCATGACAGGCGGTACATCTGCATTCCGCGGCCCAACGTCGGATTGTTTTTCTCTCGTGTTCTTCAAAATCTGACGGCAGCATTATTCTTTTAAGGTCAGGCTCAATCGTTATAGATTCACGTTTAAAAACAATAAACTCACCGCCAAGGGATGAATATTTGTTGTGTTTCAATATTTCTTCAACCATTCCCGGACGCGGTTTTTCAGGTAATAGTTTTGCAATCTCATTAACATCCATACCGCCACCTCATATAAAATCGTTGATATCTATAAGCTTCGGCTCAGATTCTGTCGCAGGTGCTTCACCCTTCGAAGGCAGACCGTAAAAATCACGAAGGATTTTGTCCGCAATATGCGGAGTTACGCAAATCTGCCTACCCTTATTCTTCTTATGAAGCTCGTCCGCCTTAGCGTGGATCTTCGCTTCTGCCTTCTTAATCGACATTTCCGGGTTTTCGAGGTCCTGAAATACAATCTCGGCAATCTCTGCACTTTCACGACAGATATCCTTCAGCTGTTCTCCGACACCGAACACGGTATCTGCTTCAGATAATCCCTCCTGTTGCTCCGTAATACGGTCAATCGCTTTTTGAATCATAATTTCAACTCCTATTTGACAATTTTGATTTTTTACTGTAAAATAAGAGTACAATTTCTATTTGACACAATTGAAAATTGTACCCGACCGTTCGAAGTTGCCGCTTCGGACGGTTTTTTCATCCGTAGATTTCTGCTATACGCTTTGTCACTTCAAGCTCGGCTGCAGAGTCGATAACGTCTTGGTTTTCAAGAAGCATATTCATCTGACGATATGCTTCAATATTGAGCTCCTCCTGTGACTTACCTCTTGCTGCGCCAAGATGAACAAGACGCTGACGGCACATCACGAAAAGAGCCGTTTCATATATGTTTGCAGGTTCCATACTGTCACCTCCTTGTGTTAATAATAAGCTTGTCCGACGGTTTAAACGTCCGTGGTTTCATCAGGTCAGTGCTGCGAATTCGTCAGGGTGCTGTGAATAATACTCTGACATTGCATTTGCCATACGCTGACCTAAGTTTCTTTTGACTTTTGCAAGTTCATCCGGAGGAAGATCCTCAAAATTTACCGTTGTTCCGTCCTCCTTTATAAGGTGACATGAGAATGTGATCTCTCTCTTGCTCATATCAAACCCTCCTTTATGTAATCCTATGGGGTTGTGGTGTTGTCCTATGTTGTAGTTTTGTGGTAGTTGTGGTATAATGGCTAAAAATATAAAGGATGTGATTGTTTTGAAACTTTGTGTAGATGCTTTTGATATTGAGAATAAAAATACTTGTGCAATGACTGTAGAAAAACCTACTATGTGCCCAATTTGCCATACTTCTTTTGGCGGAGATTACGTAAGTTCTCAATTTATTCCAACAAGCAACTCCAACAAAGGATTAGTTTATGTTGCGTATTTCTGCAGTTGCTGTTCTAATATGTTTTTCTCAAAATATTCAAAAGACTGGAATACTCATGGATATTTGCTCCAATCTTTCCCACGAAAACAAAAAGATAAGACCTTCTCAAAACACATTTCTCTACTTTCACCCAACTTCGTAAAAATATACAACGAAGCCTTACAAGCCGAAACTGAAGGTCTTACTGAAATCTGTGGCTTAGGTTATCGTAAATCCCTTGAATTTTTAATTAAAGATTATCTATCGTTTCAGTTTCCTGACGATACTAACGAAATTGAACAATTACCTTTAGGAAAGCTTATTAAGGAAAAAATCGAAAACAGAAACATTAAAATCCTCGCTGAGCGTTGTGCATGGCTCGGTAACGATGAAACCCATTACATAAGAAAACACGAAGATTACAATGTTCAGGATTTGAAACGTTTTCTCGACAGTATAATCACTTACATTGATTCTGAACTTACAGTTCTTGAAGCTCTCAGCATAGACCCAAAATAATCTCATTCACACCCGTGATAGTCGCACTCGTCAATGGTTGCGAGCAGTTTACCTGTGAGAGACCAAAGCTGAACTACTCTTTTACACGGATCATCTATTGTTCCTCTGCCCTCTAAAGCAACTGTACGAATCACCAGTATAACCTTTGCGCTGTCTGTCCCTCTCGGACGGGCAGCTTTTTTCATTGCGACTTGCTCTTGTATCTCAGCTTCTGCCATAGCTTTTTGAAATTCGTCCATACTTGCCTCCTTGTTTCCTTTAAGCAACTTCGTCACTAAAAAAAATTTCCATAAGTCTGTCATCGCTCAACTTAAGGACTTTTTTGATAATCAGAATCTCATTCTGTTTGAACTGCGCTTCACCCTTGAAGCGCTCATACATTGCCTT
>JAGBFD010000120.1 GCA_017936645.1 Clostridia bacterium | reverse complement strand
TGCGTAGTTCTGATTGGAATAATCAAGGCATCTGCGATGCTTGTTATTATGCGTTGTTAAAAGATGAACGCTGATGTTTCAGATGTTGGAGTAAAATATGAAAAAAATCAACTCATTTAAAATGATGTTTACCTTTGCGGGGTGCTTCCTCGGTGCAGGTTACGTTTCGGGCCAGGAGCTGTGGCAGTTTTTCGGTTCGTTCGGTAAGGTCGGACTTGTAGGAATGACTATCGCTGCTGTGTTACTTTCCGCCTTTGGAATAATCCTTACCCGATATGTTCAGCTGACAGGAATCAGCGACATGGACAAGGTCGTCATCAGAAAAGATAATAAGATTTTACGCGGAATCTTTGTAGCACTCGAAGTGTTTTTCCTGTTCGGAGTGTTTGTGATTATGACAGCCGGTGTCGGTGCAATGCTGAATCAGGTTTTCAGGCTGAATCCTTTGATAGGTTCTGCAATTTTTACCGTATGCGTTGCATTGACTGCAATCTGCGGAATGAGTGGTATGGTAACGGCTTTTTCGGTGACCGTTCCCCTTTTGGTAATTATGTCAGCTGTAATATTTGCTGTTTCAGGATTTAAAAACGGTTTTTCCGCTATAGATTTCAGTATCAGCACGAATGAAAATCCCCTGCTGCAGAACTGGCTAATTTCTTCTGTCGTGTTTGTTTCGTACAACCTTTTTGCTTCGATCGGCATTCTTACACCGATAGGAAAAGCGGTAGAAAATAAATCGACGCTTTACACGGGAATCATCGGTGGCGGTGTACTTTTACTCGTTATCGCACTCGGAATTATGCTGACCATAGCACTGAATCCCGATTCAGTTTCCGCACAGCTGCCGATGCTTTCTGCGGCACAGAATATCAATTCCGTCTTCACCTATATTTTTGCCTTTCTTCTTTTCGGAGGAATGTTCGGCACATCGGTTTCGAGCGTTTTTGCGATCGATGAATTCGCAAAATCGAGGTTTAAGTTCGGCAAAAAGAGTTCTGTTATTCTGATTGTTGTTACTTGCTTATTATCATTTGCAGGAAGTATCTTCGGCTTTGATAAGCTGATAGGTATTGTTTATCCTGTTTGCGGATATCTTGGGGTTGCAGCTCTGGTGCTGATTGTTGTGAATTTTGTGAAGGCAAAACTGAATAAATAATCCCTCCACCACTTCGTGGTCCCCCTCCCTTTAGGCAAGGGAGGCTGAGGTTTATCAGATTTTGTGCAGAATTAAAGCCGTAGCAAATGCTACGGCTTTGTTTATTCAGCTTTCCAAATTTTACACTGTTCTATTCTTGCCCCCTTGGGATTATCACCGTTTTCCGGATCATTAGAGAAGCTTTTTAATAATTCACAGGGAAACTCAGAACATTCTCCACAATGTAAACAATTTCTTTCTTGGCAACACTTTGCCAATCTGCATTCACCGTAGAAAGGATTGCCGTTCGTTACGATGCAAGTACCGCAACCGCATTTTTCTACGAACTCACAAGCTGAGCAAAGTATTCCGCATCTCGATTCAATCATAATCAGATTTATCTTGCAGAAATGTCTTCTGTTGTGAGGAGGGCAACTCCACCGTTTCTGAGGGCTTCTATTGCCTTTGGTTCGTCGTCAACACGGATAACTGTCATAGCTTTGCCGTCTGCCTTGCCGATGAAAGCGTACATGTACTCAATTACAACATTTGCCTCTGTGAGAACATTGAGAGCCTTTGCAAGTCCGCCCGGAGTGTCATCAATAGCGATCGCAAGAATGTCGCTGATCTTAACGATAACGCCTTCCTCTTTAAGAACATCAGCCGCAAGCTCAGGCTTATCAACGATAAGGCGGAGAATACCGAACTCTGATGTATCTGCAAGTGAGAGTGCAGAAATATCGATTGACTTTTCTGCAAGAGCATTAAGAATTTCTGCCATTCTACCGAATTTGTTTTCTACGAAAACTGAAATCTGCTTAACGTACATTGTATTTTCCTCCTTAAGTTAAATCTTTCTCTTATCAATTACACGCTTTGCTTTACCTTCACTACGAGTAATTGACTTCGGGTTAACAAGACGTACCTTTGCACCGATGCCGAGCATTGAACGAAGCTCGTTAGTGATAGTCTTTTCAAGCTTCTCGATCGACTTAACGTCATCAGCGAACATTGACTCATCCATCTCAACGTTAACTTCGAATGTATCGTTGTTGTTAACACGGTCAACGATGATCTGATAGTTCGGTGTGATACCGCTGCCGACTTTAAGAAGAACTTCTTCAACCTGTGACGGGAATACGTTGACACCGCGGATGATAAGCATATCATCACTTCTGCCTGTGGGCTTGTTCATTCTTACGTGAGTTCTGCCGCAAGCGCACTTTTCATAATTAAGAGAGCAGATATCTCTCGTTCTGTAACGGATAAGCGGGAAGCCTTCCTTTGTAATGGTAGTGAAAACAAGTTCACCCTTACTGCCCTTGGGAAGAACCTCACCTGTATCCGGATCGATGATCTCAGGAATGAACATATCTTCGCAGACATGCATACCGCACTGATACTCACATTCATATGAAACACCGGGTCCCATAATCTCTGAAAGACCGTAGATATCGTATGCCTTAATGCGAAGCTTTTCTTCGATTGCGTGACGCATTTCTTCCGTCCACGGTTCTGCACCAAAGATACCTGCCTTGAGGCTGAGCTGATCTGTCAAACCTGCTTCTTCAATTGCCTCGCCGAGATACATTGCATATGAAGGTGTGCAGCAAAGACAAGTTGAGCCGAAGTCTACCATCGTCTGGATCTGATTTGCCGTATTACCCGAAGATGTCGGGATTACTGTTGCACCGATTTTTGTTGCACCGCCGTGTGCGCCGAGACCACCTGTGAAAAGACCGTAACCGTAAGAAACTTGGACAAAGTCCTTATTGTCAAGACCGATTGCATACATCATTCTTGCAACTCCGTTATCCCAGGCATCAAGGTCATTTCTTGTATAACCAACAACTATTTTCTTGCCCGTTGTACCGCTTGA
>JAGBFD010000119.1 GCA_017936645.1 Clostridia bacterium | reverse complement strand
CTTACTAACATTTTTTCCATTTTAGCTGTCTCCTTTACCATTGTGCCCGGAATCGGGTTAAGGCTTGAAATAACCTCAAGCTCCACATTATATTTTTTAGCCATTTCTACTGAACGGTTGTTAAGTACCTGTGCACCGAGAGTTGCAAGCTCGAGCATCTCATCATATGTGATTTCAGGAAGTCTCTGTGCGTTCTTTACTTTTCTCGGGTCTGCTGTGTAAACACCGTCAACATCTGTATAGATCTGGCACTTGTCTGCGTGAAGAGCCGCCGCAATCGCAACAGCACTTGTATCTGAACCGCCACGACCGAGAGTTGTAACATCCTCGTACTTGTTAAGACCCTGGAAGCCTGCTACGACAACGATCTTTTTGTTGCCAAGCTCTGTCTTAAGACGCTTTGTGTCTACTTTCTTGATTCTTGCGGCAGAGTAAACTGAGTCTGTGCTGAAACCTGCCTGCCAGCCGAGAAGGGAAACTGACGGATAACCGAGCTTTTCGATCGCCATTGCAAGAAGTGCGATTGAAATCTGCTCACCTGCTGCCATAAGCATATCCATTTCACGCTTAGCGGCACCGGGATTGATCTCCTTTGCTTTTGCGATAAGGTCGTCTGTCGTGTCACCCTGAGCAGAAACTACAACTACGACATCGTTACCCTTTTTGTAGGTATCAGTTACGATTTTTGCAACGTTCATAACACGCTCTGCATTGGCAACTGAGCTACCACCGAATTTCTGAACTATAAGTCCCATAATAATTCACCACTTTATATCAATAATTTTCTACTCTTATTTTTCCGAGGATTTCAACGTCCTCAAGCTTAGCGAGTTTTTCAAGAAGCTCGCCTTCCTTTGCTACGGGTGTAACAAAAGCAAACTCGTCTTCAGGTGCATTTTCACGTGTGAGAATGCTGATATCACCAAAGATTTCCTCAGCCTTTCTGAGTGCGAAAACCTTGTCGCCCTTAGCTCTGACATAGAAAGATGTCTCAACCTCATTATGATCAACGACATAGTTTTCAACCGCATCTCCCCAGCCGAAGTCCTTACGCTTTTCAAGGTGACGCGCACAGTCCACAACGTCAGCAACCACCGCACTCGCAGTAGCAAGTTTACCTGCTCCTCTGCCGTAGAAAGCGACATCGCCTACCGCATTACCGCGGACAAATACTGAATTGAACACATCGTTTACGCCTGAAAGGATGCTTGTATCAGCTACAAATGCAGGGCTTACCATGGCAGAGATCTTATCTCCCACACGCTTCGCTCTGCCCAGAAGCTTGATCACACCGCCCCAAGAGCGGGCATACTCAACATCTTCAAGAGTGATCTTTGTGATACCCTCAGTATAAACACTTTCGGGGAAAACGTGTTTGCCGAAAGCAAGAGATGCAAGGATGCAGATCTTACGGCAGGCATCAAAGCCTTCGATATCTGCTGTCGGATCCTTTTCTGCGTATCCGTTATCCTGTGCGAGTCTGAGTGCATCCTCAAAGCTCATTGAGTTATAAATCATCATTGTAAGGATGAAGTTTGTAGTACCGTTGAGGATACCTGCACCCTCATCAATTCTGTTTGCTGCAAGACACTGTGCCATAGGACGGATCACGGGAATACCTCCGCCTACACTTGCCTCAAACATAAAGTTAACATTATTTTCCTCAGCTAATCTGAGAAGAACGTCACCCTTTGCGGCAACAAGCTCTTTGTTTGATGTTACGACACTCTTACCTGCTTTAAGACAAGACGAAACGAAATCATATGCGGGATTGAGTCCGCCCATAGCCTCGACTACGATTTTAACATCAGGATCATTTACGATGACATTAAAATCCTTCACAAGCTTACTTTCATTTACATCTCCGGGGAAGTCTCTGAGGTCAAGAATGTATTTTACACTTACGCTGTCCTGAAGGCTTTTTTCAGCAATGCTTTTGCTGTTCATTGCGATAACTTCCGCAACGCCTGAGCCTACGACACCGTAACCCATAATTGCTATTTCCATACTTCCAACTCCTTGTACTCGGATATACTCAAACAGTTTAACATAAACGTTAAAAATAATAAAGAGAAAATTCAAAAAAAATTAAAAAATTTAATCTCTTTTTAATTGAATTAGTTGTGCATTTGTTATAATATAAGTATATACTAATTTTTCAGGAGCTGTAAGGAATGAAAAAAACTATTCATTACTGTTGGTTCGGCAGAGGTGAAAAACCAAAGCTTGTAAAAAAGTGTATAGAAAGCTGGAAGAAAAACCTTCCCGACTACCGTATTTTGGAGTGGAACGAGGATAATTTTGACCTTTCCAAGAATCAATTCGTTGCCGAAGCCTACAGCGACAGGAACTTCGCTTTTGTCAGCGACTACGTCAGAGCTTATGTCCTCTACAATTATGGCGGTATTTATATGGATACTGACGTTGAGGTACTCGGTAGCTTTGACAGCTTCCTTGAACATTCGATGTTTCTCGGATTTGAGGAAGGCAACTTCGTCGGCACCTGCGTAATGGGTACTGAAAAAGGTCACGAGCTTATGAAAACCTACCTCTCGCACTATGACGGACTCACCTACTTCAACGAAGACGGCACAAAGTATACCGACACCAACGTTGTACTCCTCACAAAGCTCCTTGAGCAGAGAGGACTCGTAAGAAACAACGAGCTTCAGTCAGTTGGTGACATCACGATCTATCCACGCACATATTTCAGCCCCTATGACTATATAAACGGCATCAGCTACATTACTGATGACAGCGTAGCGATCCATCACTTTGCACAGCTGTGGCTTCCGAAAAGCGTACGTGCAAAAACAGAGGTTAAAAAGGCTCTGGTTCGTATAATCGGCGGTGAAAAGCTTAAAAAGATTCGTGAAAAAACTCACAAATGAGGTATCCTTTAAATGAATGTTATTGAACTCAGGAAAAAAAGAATTATAAATTTTGTTTACTTCGCAATGGTCATCGGTCTGACATATCTGTTTTTCCGATATTGCTTCTGGGCGGTTTTTCCTTTTATAGTTGCCTTTCTCATTGCAACGGCGGTTCAGAAACCTACAAGGTTCATTACAAACAAAATAAAAATTAAACGAAGTTTTGTTTCCGTATTTTTTGTTCTTGTAATTTTCCTTTTTGTCGGCGGTGTGATCTCTCTCATCGGAGTTAAACTCGTTGACTCTGCTAAGTCGCTTTTTTCCGTCGTATCTGCTAAGATTTCAGACTTTCCGGCACTCGTAGATGATGTCAAAAACTGGGCTTTGGGTGTGGTTTCCTACCTTCCCGACAGAGCTGAAGCCACTGTAAGAGAAAGTATGACAAGATGGTTTGACACAATCCACGATAAGAGTGCAGGTGAAGTAGCTTCAACCATAATGGACTCTACTTCCGGCGGTGAAGGTTTTTCGCTTTCATCGTTTGCGACACCTCTCAGCGGTCTTTGGGAAACGGTAAAGGGTATCCCCGGATTTTTTGTAGCGATTATCGTATCAATCCTTTCTTCGTGCTTTATGGCAGCAGACTATGACTGGTTTGTAAGATTTATAAAAAAACAGCTTCCCGAAAAGAACCGTCACAAGCTTTCGATTGCAAAGCGTGTTGTGTTTACTTCACTCGGCAATCTTGTACGCTCGTATTCACTTATCATTTGCATCACGGGAACTGAAGTTTTTATCGGATTGAATATCCTTTCTCTTTTAGGCATTTATACGGGTGGAAACATCCTGACTATTGCTGTAATTATCGCTGTTTTTGACATTCTGCCTGTTCTCGGCACAGGAACATTTATGATCCCATGGGCCTTATACTCACTCATCACAGGCAAGCTGAGTCTTGCAATAGGTCTTTTCGCAGTTTACGCGATAATCTATATCGTTCGCCAGATAATCGAACCTAAAATCGTCGGCGGAACAGTCGGTCTTCCCTCTTTCCTCACGCTTATGGGTATGTATATCGGCTCTCAGCTTTTCGGATTTATCGGAATTTTCCTTCTGCCTATTCTTATGATAATCGTAAAGTTGCTTAATGACGAAGGTGTAATCCATCTGTGGAAGCCGACGGAACACGAAGATGATCCCAAACAAAAAAAGCCTTTTGCCTTTTTCAGAAAAAAGAATAGTACTGATTAAATCAAAAGCATTCTTCGGAATGCTTTTTTCTGTACATTTTTGGAATTTTGTGCTATAATTACAGTATACTTCAACGGAGGTGTTTATTATGACAAAAATCATTACAATAAGTCGTGAATTCGGCAGCGGAGGCAGAGAACTCGGAAAAAGACTGGCAGATGAGCTCGGATTTGAATACTACGACCGTGAGATAATCGACAAGGTCGCCGAGGAAAGTCAGATGGATGCCGGATATGTAGAAAACGTGCTCAACGGAAATTTCTCGGTAAGTTTTCCCGTTACTTTCGGCAGAACATTTTTTTACACAGATGTGCTTCAGCAGAATGCGACAAACCTTATCGTTGCGGAGCAGAAGATCATAAAAGCACTCGCTGAAAAGGGTAACGATATGGTTATCGTCGGAAGAAGTGCCGATATACTGCTCAAAGATTACAAGCCTCTGAACATCTTTGTATACTCCGATATGGAGTCAAAAATCAAGCGTTGTCGCTGGCGTGCACCAAAGAACGAGCAGCTCTCAGACAGAGAACTTGCAAAAAAGATAACTCAGGTCGATGTCGGCAGAAGCAAACAGCGTAAGCTCCTCACAGACAGCGACTGGGGAAAAAAAGAGAGCTATCATCTCTGCATCAATACAACGGGACAAAATATTAAGAACCTCGTTCTTCCCCTTGCAGAGTTTGCAAAACACTATTTCTGAAATGAATAAAAATTAAGGGTTGCTCTCACGAGCAACCCTTTTGCTTTAAATATAAATTTATGCCATTGAATCAAGAATGAGATCCCATACAAATCCCGGAAGAATTATCTTGAAAATCTTACCGAGTGTTGTAACGATTGCAGGTGAGAAGAGATCAAGGAAATAGAACGGAATATCAAGTACCATTTCGTTGAATGTCAACTCATATGTCTCGTAATCAGCAGGAGCGTTTTCATCAATTACGAAAACTCTTACTGAACGGTCGCCGCCTCTGCCGTATGAGCTGAAGCCTGTACCGCCGTTGTAACCCATTACGATACCGTCATCTGTCTTGCCGTAGAAGCTGTTAACGTGGTCGTGACCGAAGAATGCACCAACGATATCACCTTTCTCTACCCAAGCCTGATACTGACCTGTGTGGCTCTCAAGAGGCTCTGAGCAAGGAACTTCACCAAGTACACCGTCGATTACCTTATCATTAAGAGTATACCACTTGAAGTTGTCGATGCTGAATACTGCATCGTCGCCTGCTTCATCATAAGGTACTTCGTCAAGGAACTGATAGATTTCCTTACAAGGAATATGCTGGAAGAGAAGTGAAGGAACTACCTCACCACCGTTTGCAGCCTTGAGCTCATCTGACTTCTGCTTGTACCATTCAACCTGCTCCGGTCTTACACCTTCGTAACCTGTAAGAAGGTCACTGTCAGCACGCTTATTGTTTGTATCCATCATATAGATATTGAAAGCTACCTTGCTTCCGTCTGATGACTTGACAGGAACGTTATATGTGCCTGCATTAAAACCGTCCTCGGGAACGATGCAGTTTTCATACTGCTTGTAGAAAGCCATCTGCTCCTCAAGCGGCCACATATCCTCATAGTCATGGTCATGGTTACCGAATGTAAGGATAAACGGAATGTCATAGCTGTCGATAATGTCAAAAAGATTTGACAGGCACTTCTTAAGACCCTTTATGTTTGCACCGGGGAAGAAGTCTGTGAGCTGGTCACCTACAAAAACGAGAAGATCAGGATTTTCCTGCTCAATAGAAGCCATAATCAACTTAACCTCAGCAACGTCCTTGAGAATCATATCCTGTGTGTCGTTGAGCTGCATAATCTTAAACTTGCCGTCGTCGCCGAACTTGAGTTCTGCAGCTGTGTCTGCTGCAAAAGCAGGAACTGCTACAGCAAAGCACATCACAAGTGCAAGAAAAATGCTTAAAAACTTTTTCATAGCAAAACCTCCAAAAAAAATAATATTTGCTGAATAATTATATACTAATTAAACTATTGTGTCAATAAATGTTTTTGATAAAAATTTGTATACTAAGGGAAAATAGCCAAAGCATAAGAGTTGTAAAGTTTTTTCAGTTGACAACAGACACAAAATATGAGAAAATAATTTGAATATTTTAAAGGAGGTGCGGAGAATGATTGCAGAACGTTTTCTGAGAGTTATTACAGGTTTTGTTCTCGATAAAACACTCAAATACGTAGACAAAGACCCGAAGAAAAATATTATAAAGCTCATAAACAAAGCCGATTTCGTCTCAGGAAAAACTTTCCCTAAAAAGGTTTTCGACTCTTTCCGCACAGCTATGCAGGACGAGGATAACGTGTGGTCTGACTACGTCATGCGTATTCTCAGCGACATCGACCGTGACAACCTTAAAAAGATGTTTCTTTCTTTTGTCCTCGGAGCGGGATATCACGGAACGAGAGCTGTCAGAAAGAACCGTGAAAAGTATAAGTGTAACATTCCGTTCATTCTTCTTCTTGACCCTACAAGTGCTTGTAACCTCAAGTGTAAAGGCTGTTGGTCAGCTGAATACGGTCATAAATTCAATCTGAGCTTTGAGGAGATGGACAGTATCGTCTCGCAGGGCGTTGCATTGGGTACACATCTTTATATGTTCACCGGTGGCGAACCGCTTATCCGAAAAAAAGATATCCTTGAGCTTTGCCGTAAGCATCCCAACTGCACATTTCTTGCCTACACAAATGCCACTCTCATAGATCAGAAGTTCTGTGAGGATATGAAGTCCGTCGGAAATCTCGCTCTTGCTCTGAGTATAGAAGGCAGCGAAGAGTCTAACGACTTCCGTCGAGGAGACGGTGCTTACGACTGCACGATGAAAGCTCTCGACCTTCTGAAGAAAAACAAGTGTATCTACGGTATCTCCGTCTGCTACACTTCCAAAAATATTGACGAGGTTACGAGTGATTCGTTCCTGGATCTTATGGTTGAAAAGGGTGTCAAGTTCGGTCTTTATTTCAACTATATGCCTGTCGGCACAGATGCACCCGAAGATCTCATACCCTCTCCTGAGCAGAGAACCTATATGTACAACTGGCTCAAAAAAGTACGAAACAGCAAGACAGGCAAGCCTATGTTTGTAATGGACTTCCAGGACGACGGTGAATACGTTGGTGGTTGCATAGCAGGTGGCAGAAACTACTTCCACATCAACTCAGCAGGTGATATGGAGCCTTGCGTTTTTGTTCACTTCTCAGATTCAAACATCCGTACACACACACTTCTTGAAGCTTTGCAGAGCCCGCTTTTTATGGCTTATTACCACAATCAGCCCTTCAATGACAATCATCTGCGTCCGTGTCCCCTTCTCGAAAATCCCGATTACCTCCGTAAGATCGTGAAAATGACAGGTGCGAAGTCGACTGACCTTGTAAATCAGGAAGGTGTCGAGCATCTGTGTGCTAAATGTGATAAGTTTGCGGCAGCCTGGGCTCCCGTTGCGCAGAAGCTCTGGGACGAGAATAAACACCCGAACCCGAAGACGCAGTATTATAGAGATACAGCAGAGGCTATGAAAGAAAAAGTTGACGATTTGTTGAGGTAAATTATACACCTTCACAAAACTGTACAATTTTCAGTCCGAAAATTTTCCACTTTTGCGAATTGACTACACCGTGTTGCGTATGTTATACTTTGTATGCGGTTAAATCCGACTATTTTGAGGAGGAAGAAAATAATGGATTTCGTAGCACAGATTCTTGCATTCGTTGAAGAGCTTCTTGCATATCTTGGCGAGTTCGATGCAGCAGGCATCATCGACATCATCGAGAACTTCTTCGCAAGCTTTGCAGCATAATTTATTTAAGCGAAAGCAGCAACTTTCACCCGGAAGTTGCTGCTTATTTTTTATCCGTATCATACCTGACTTCAGGCAGGATTCGGTCGCACTTTTCTTTTCGTAATCTTTTACAAACACAACACTTCCAATTTGTGAAAAACTTACTACGTTTTTATTTTAACAAAATGCAAAAAAACTCTTGCATTTTATAATGTAGTATGTTACTATATCCCAAAGTTAATAAAAAAATAACGATAGAGGCGCATCGCATTATCAGTAACAACTGCTATTCAAGGCTGTGGCAAGGCTTACGGCAGTTGCGAAAGGAATCGTTGCCGAAGGCAGCCGAAGCCAAGGCTGAGCTGGTAGTCGGGAATAATATCTCGCCTATTGTCGCGTATTGCGGAGAGCTATCTTACATTTTTTCACGGCTGTATTGCCGGAATGAATTCGGGTAGTCGATGCAAATCGGCTATTTTTTATTGCTTATTACCTATGTAAAGGAGTTTTAAAAATGACAGAAAACAGCATTTTCAGAGGTGCGGCTACCGCCCTCATCACACCGCTTAACGCAGAGGGTATCGACTACGAAAACTTTGGTAAGCTTATCGACTGGCAGATCGATGAGGGCATCGACTCTCTCGTTATCTGCGGTACTACAGGTGAAGGCTCTACTCTTTCAGACGAGGAGCACAGAGACGCTCTTGAGTTTGCTTACAAGCGTGCAGCAGGCAGAGTGCCGATGATCGCAGGTACAGGCTCAAACGACACAGCTTACGCTATCGACCTTACAAAATTCGCTTGTGAAATCGGCTATGAAGGTATGCTTCTCGTTACACCTTACTATAACAAGGCTACACAGAACGGTCTTATCAAAACTTTCACAGCTATCGCAGACGAAAGCACAAAGCCCTGCCTTCTTTACAACGTTCCGTCAAGAACAGGCTGCAACATCGAACCCGCAACATACGGTGTTCTCGCTGACCACCCGATGATCACAGGTATTAAGGAAGCAAGCGGCAACGTCTCAAAAATCGTTGAGACAATGGCTATCGTCGGTGACAGACTTGACCTCTACTCAGGTAATGACGATCAGGTTGTTCCCCTTCTTTCACTCGGCGGTTCAGGTGTCATCTCTGTCCTTTCAAACGTTCTTCCGAAGGAAACTTCTCAGATGTGTCACAAGTTCTTCGACGGTGACATCGAAGGTGCTCTTAAGATGCAGCTTGATTACCTTCCTCTTATCAACGCTCTCTTCTGCGAGGTTAACCCGATCCCCGTTAAGGCTGCTATGGCTGCTATGGGTTACGGTGAGGACTACCTCCGTCTTCCGCTTACTCCGATGGAGGATGCACACAAACAGAATCTTCTCGCTCTTATGCGTCAGCAGGGGTTGAACGTATGATTAAAGTAATTATCAACGGTGCCTGCGGCAGAATGGGTAAGGAAGTTGAGAAAATCGTCGAAGCTTCCGAAAATATGACCGTTGCCGCAAAGGTTGACAAAATGGCAGCCGAAAGCGGTTGCTACACCGACATTAACGATTTCAGCGGTGAAGCAGACATCATCATCGACTTTTCAAACCATCTCGGTACAAAAGATCTGCTTGACTATGCTGTGAATAATAATATTCCGACTGTTGTGGCTACTACAGGTCACACAGCGGATGAACTTGCTCTGATCGAAGAGGCAGGAAAGAAAATCGCAGTTTTCCACTCTGCAAATATGTCGCTGGGTGTTGCACTTCTGTGTGAACTTGCAGTAAAGGCTGCTGCGACAATGCCCGATGCCGACATCGAAATCATCGAAACTCATCACAACCGCAAGCTCGATGCCCCCAGCGGCACAGCTCTTATGATCGCAAATGCAATCAAATCGGTACGTGAAAAGGCTCAGTTTGTCTTCGGTCGAGAAGGGATGTCAAAAAGAGAGAAAAACGAGATCGGTGTTCACGCTGTAAGACGCGGAAACATCGTCGGAATTCACGAAGTCCTTGTCTCAACTGACAGCCAGACAATCACACTCAAGCACGAGGCTCATTCAAGAGCATTGTTTGCGGAGGGTGCGGTTTCTGCGGCAGAGTTTATTCTGGGTAAACCTGCAGGACTTTACAATATGAACAGCATTGTTACGGAATAAGGTGTTTTTATGATAAGAATTGGTATAGCAGGTTACGGTAACCTCGGCAAGGGTGTTGAGGCTGCTGTAAAGAACAATCCCGATATGGAGCTCGTTGCTGTTTTTTCAAGACGTGACCCCGACTCCGTTAAAATCAAAACTGAGGGTGTCAATGTATATCCCTTTGATAAAATCACAGACTATAAAGACGACATTGATGTCATCATAAACTGCGGCGGAAGTGCAAAAGACCTTCCCGAGTCAACTCCCGCACTTGCAGAAAACTTCAATGTCATCGACAGCTTTGACACTCACGCAAAAATCCCTGAGCATTTTGCAAACACGGATGCAAAGGCAAAAGCAGGTAACAAAATCGCAATCATCTCAGTCGGTTGGGACCCGGGAATGTTTTCCCTCAACCGTCTTTATATGAACGCAGTTCTCCCGAATGGTAATGACTACACATTCTGGGGCAAGGGCGTAAGCCAGGGTCATTCGGATGCAATCCGCAGAATCGACGGAGTCATTGATGCACGTCAGTATACGGTACCCGTTGAAAGTGCAGTCGAAAGCGTACGAAACGGTGAAAACCCTGAGCTTACAACAAGACAGAAGCATACAAGAGAATGTTACGTTGTCGTTGAAGAAGGTGCTGACAAGGCTCGTATCGAAAACGAAATCGTTACAATGCCGAACTACTTTGCAGACTATGACACTACAGTAAACTTCATCTCTCTCGAAGAGCTTCAGCGTGACCATATGGGTATCCCCCACGGTGGCAGAGTTATCCGCAGCGGTTTCACAGGCTTTGACCTCAGCACAAAACACACTATCGAATACAGCCTCAATCTCGAATCAAACCCGGAATTTACAGGCAGTGTTCTTGCAACATATGCACGTGCGGCATACAGACTCAGTCAGAACGGTGACTCAGGCTGTAAGACAGTTTTTGACATCGCACCTGCACTCCTCATCGACAAAACAGGCGATGAGATAAGAGCTCATATGCTTTAATCTCCTATACGGAAGAAGGAAGTCAGAATGATTTGTAATAACCTTGGCATCAACGAAAAAGGCCACCTTACATTTGCAGGTCATGATACGGTCGACCTCGCAGAAAAGTATCAGACACCTGCATATATAATGGACGAAAACAAAATAAGAGAAAAGTGCCGTATCTATAAGAAGGCTATGAGCGAATTTTTCGGTGGAAATTCAATGCCTCTTTTTGCGAGTAAATCTCTCTGCTTCAAGAGAATTTACGAAATTATGAAAGAGGAAGAAATGGGCATCGACGTCGTTTCTCCCGGTGAGCTTTACACAGCTGTCAAGGCAGGCTTCCCTATGGAACGAGCTTACTTCCACGGCAACAACAAGACAGACTTCGACATAGCATTTGCCATCGAAAACGGTATAGGCTATTTCGTCTGTGACAATGTAGAAGAGCTTGATGCTATCGACCGTGAGGCAGGTAACAAAGGAATAAAGCAGAAGATTATTCTTCGTCTGACTCCGGGTATTGATCCTCATACTCACGCAAAAATCAGCACAGGTAATGTCGATTCAAAGTTTGGTGCAGCTATCGAAACAGGACAGGCTAAGGAGCTCGTCGAGTTGGCTCTCTCAAAAAAGAACATCGCTCTTATGGGTTACCACTGCCACATCGGCTCGCAAATTTTCGAGTACGACCCGTTCTGTGATGCAGCCGTGATTATGATTAAATTCATCGCTGATATGAAGACTGAACTTGGCTTTGAGGCAAGTGTTCTTAACCTCGGTGGCGGTATGGGTGTCAAGTACGTTGAATCTGATCCCGAAATCGACTATGCAAAGAACATCGAAGGTATCGCAGATCTCGTTAAGTCAGAATGTGCAAAGCTCGGTGTGACAATGCCGACAATCCTTATGGAGCCGGGCAGAAGCATCGTCGCAGATGCAGGTCTTACTCTCTACACAGCAGGTACACGTAAGGAAATCAAGGGCTTCAAAAACTATGTTTCAATCGACGGCGGTATGCCTGACAATCCGAGATACGCTCTCTACCAGTCAGCATATACGGTAATGGTCGCCAACAAGGCAAACGAAGAGGCTGATTACGAGTGTACAATCGCAGGACGTTGCTGTGAAAGCGGCGACCTTATTCAGGAGGGTGTTAAAATCCCCAAGCCTGAACGCGGTGATACGATCGCAGTCCTCACAACAGGTGCCTATAACTTTGCGATGAGTTCGAATTATAATGCAATCTGTAAGCCTCCCGTCATTATGCTTGACGGTGAAAAGGATTACGTTGCAGTGAAAAGAGAAAGCTTTGACGATCTTATCGCAAGGCAGGTATAAAATAACGGAGCTGAAAAACAGTTGGTTTTTCAGCTCCTTACTTTTTTAAACAGCATAAAGTATATTCTGATTTCTTATCTCAGGGTCTTTTATCACGTCGTTGACAGAATAAGCGTGTCGCTCAAGGTCACACGACTCTGCTCTCGTCAGCTTCTGCTCTGCAAGCTCTTTGATTATCCGTTCGGAAACAGTTTCAATCATCTCCTGCTTCTTCTTCGTTTCCCCTGCTTCGTTTGTGCTTGAAATCAGGTATTCAAGTCCGTCATACAGGTCGCTGAGCTTTTCAAGGTCACGAAGTGCACGGAAGGTCCATTTGTAATACGGCATATATTTTTTATTCAGAAGGAAAATCACCTTCAGGGTAGTATTTACAAACTCCGTGACAGCGAGCTGTGCCGCTGCCGTCTCCCCTCTTTTTATGCACCGTGCGTAATTGTACTGTCCTGACTGAGCCATAATAAGGATATTTCCTGCAAGCTTTTTCAGCCTGACATCCTCAGGCATATAGGCGATCTTTTCACGCAGACGGGTCATCAGACCAAAGTTGTCACAGAAGATTTTTCCGTTTGTCGCCTCAAGAGGAAACTGCTCTGAAATACAGAACCAACCGACCGTGGGAATGTCTGCGTTTGCGTCTCCCGTTTTTGCTTCAAAAAATTTCTCTATTCTTATAACTCCGTGACGGTTACCGCCTACAGGATTCAAGGGACTTCTTTTATATCCCATAAACTCTTTCGGAAGCTTTGCATACGCTCTTTCGAGCTGAAACTCCGTACGAGAATCGATGATACTTTCATCAGGGATAAAGATGCAGAATCCCGGCTCGAAATCGTGATCCTGCGAGATTTCATCATCGTAGCCGAAGCATTCCGATCCGCTTCCGACAAGACCGAACGCGAGATATTTTTCAATTCCGGCAAAGTTTTCTTTTATCATCTTTTCGCCGTATTCATAATAAAACTTTTCTGAAAGCTCAAGACCTTTCATAGATATCCTTTGCCCTCTTTTCTAATTCTTTTTCATATACAAAATAACCGAAATACCCGAAAACAGACGAGCATTTTTCACAGACAAAAGCGTAATATCCATCTCTATTTTCGTGTGAATCAAGGATCTTCATCGCTTTTTCAAGATAATCCTTCACTTCTTCGTCACTCTCAACGGGACCGAACTGAGCTTCCTTCGCACTGGCTATGTTGAGATAAGTTATCGCAACTTCAAGCTCACCGTCATCAGCCTTTTCCATAACTGTGATCGCCTTTTCGTAAAGTCTGTACGCTTCATCATACCTTTCAAGGTCCACGAGTGCAAGTGCCATATTATTGAAAAGTCCGCCGAATCGTTTATCTTCGGGGCTGAGCTCTCTTTCATACACGCTTTCAGCCTTTCTGAACAAAGGTAAAGCCTTCTCCGCCTTACCGAAAGCCTTATAGACCGTAGCGCAATTGATGTAAGTAGTACCTGCACCGATATTGTTTTCTATTCCCATCTCAGAAATCAGCTCCAATGCACAGGAAACGATACCGAATGCATCCTCTTCCCTGCCGAGCTTACGGTAAAGTCCCGCAAGTTCATTTAAAATAAGCATCCTGCTGCGCTTGTCGTTTTCCGCTTTCGCTTCGTCGAGCCAGTATAAAAGATGTCGCTCTGCGGCACCGTAATCGTTTCTGCCGAGATGCTCATCAAGCTTATCAAGAACTCTTTGCGTCGGAATATATCCCATAAGTAACACCTTCTTTCTCTGTGCCGACATTGTACCATATTTCTTCTGATAAAACAATCCGGATACTCCACCGTAAAGTGAAATATCCGGATATGATATGTATCATTCATCAACCGAAAAGGTTCATAAGAAATTCGATTGTGCTTCTCAAAATTGCAATCAAATCCAAAATGGCTACTGTAAGTCCGTTTTCAAACACCGTTATCACTCCTTTTTGCCTTTATTTCACAAGTGTGACTATACAAATCATATATCTTGTATATGATATCACACGATAAAAAATATTTCAATTATAAAAATATTTTTTTAGAAGTAAAACGGTAAATTTTTTATGCCATCTGTTCAAACGTCTTATCGACAGCCTTTTCGATGTCCACAGTACCTACACCGAAGATGGACGTGTGGATCTTACCGTTGATCGGCTTTTTCCAGCAGTCGTCAATACAGTCAATTCCGCCTCTCATACCCAGTACGGAGCCGACCGTCGCACCGTTGCAGTCAGTATCAAATGCCATACCTACTGCCGTGCATATTGATTTTCCGAAATCGCCCTCACCGTAAAGCAACGCCGCCGTGACGATCATCGCATTCGGGATGACGTGACACCAACCGTGATCAGTATATTCATCATACTCCGAGTGGATAAAGTCAAAGCACTCATCTATGCTGACACCGTTTTTATATCCGTCAAAAATCTTCATCACAGCTTCATAAAGTCTTGACGTGTGCGGAATCTGTGCAAGACCTCCGAGGATGATATCATCCATACTGTCAGTAACGGCTGCACACGAAATCATCGCTGCAGCAAACATTTCACCGTATATGCCGTTTTTGACGTGAGATATTCTTGCATCTCTGAACGCCATTTCAGCCGCCATTTCAGGTGCACCCGGGTTTATGTAGCCGAAGTAGTCGCCTCTGATCTGTGCTCCGATCCATTCGCGGCAGACATTTTTATACATAGCCGAAGCAGGAGGCTCAATGCAGTTAATAAAGTTTTTATAAGCCACTCTCTCCGCAGTAAAGTAAGAATAGACAGACTGATATCTCAGCCAGGCATCCACTACGTCCTCCGACCTGAAATCTCTGCCTGATTTTTCGATGATGCACTGTGCAAGGGCAACGTAATTCGTATCATCATCGACAGGCATACCGTCCACAGTATCCCCATAGTCCCTCTTTTCAAGTCCGTACTTGTAACGTGAACACAGCTCTTCGCTCAAATCCGAACGAAGAATGTAACGGTACATCGGATAGTTTCCTGTTTCCTTAAGTATCGGGATCAGATCTCCGTGTCTGATTCCTTCGACAGGCTTTCCGAGCAGACATCCGCAGGCTCTGCCCGTCCACGCACCGAGAATCTTTTTTCTCAGAGTTTCGCTGTCCGGCATTACCGAAGAAAAAGTATGCTCTTTTCTCAGTTCTCTGATCGCATTCAACTCATTCGGTTCATTGTATTTATAATCTTCCCTGATCTTAGCTTTCATAACCAGTTTAAAAATCAGGTCACTCATCTGCTCTTTAATCTCACCGTTTTCCATCGCTGCAACCGACTCAAACAAAGCCTTGTGTTCTTCTATATCAAGACCCTCTTCGACGGACTGTTTATACTCCGTCATAAGATTCTTCGGATAATGGTCGAAATCTTTATCATCATTATAGTTCATCCCGATTTCAGTATCGTAAGCTTCAAAAAACATAACTTCACCTCATAATTTCGCTAACGCTGCATTTTTGTAAGAATCATCGTCAGTAACTTCTTTTATAACTCTGATCTGCTTGGGAAAAACGACCGCTGAATTTTCATCACTCAGCTCAATCTCTGCGATTGCCTTATCCGTCCAGAACGGGTATACATCTATCTCGAAGTACTGATTTTCATATGTAAGGCAGTATCTTGTCTTACGGATCTGTCTTCTGGTCGTGTCCGCATCCATCATAAGTTTCAGATACTCTGCCTGTGAAAGACGCTTCTCGATCTCAACTCGTTTTAAATCGGAAATCTTTCTCTTGACAGTCTGAAAATAAATATAATTGCCGTCTGCTCCACGCTGACGCACACGGATTTCTTCTGCGTCGGAGCTGTTCAGATATGTCTGGATAATTTCAATCCTTTTGCAAGTCGGATTACTCTCAAGCCAATTTATATCCGGATATTCTATCAGGTACTTTCGCTCAATCTCATACGGTTCAGGTTCACCCAGAAAAGCTGATATCTCTGCAACCAGTCTTTTCATTTTATCTTCAAATGCAGATGAATTATCAATCACTCTCAGATGAGGATGACCCGTCCATGCTGAAATCAGCTTGTCATCCAATGCCGCAGCTTCCTGAGCTGTTTCTGTCCTGGCAGAATTATTTTCTGTCGTGTAAAATTCTTCTGCACCTTTCGCTGCAGTAACCAGGTGAAAAACAGCATCATAGCTATCACGAAGTTCCACTTCATTTGAGCCTATAAACTGCACGGCTTCAGCAAATTCAACATTGCTCATATAAGCTTTATTGTCAATAGTTCCTCGGTCACAAACTATGAGGACTTTATCAGCGGTCATAGAGCGTGCTGCCTGTTCAAAAATTTTTTCTTTTTCTATCTGCAGCTTCAGCTGACACTTCTGATACTCTACATTACTTGCACACGTCCACGGAGCGACACCGCCCGTGATAAGCTCTGTCGCTGTCTCCGGAACAAACAGAACGGCATATCCCATCTGTGTAAATGCCTTCTGCACCCAACTCATCGCGGTAGATTTACCTGCACACGGACCTCCTGTTATAACAACTTTTGAAATCTTCATTCTTTTCTCTCCATCCCTGAGTTGTAATAACTCGCTAATATCAATCTTAAAAATTGCCGCCAATTTTCTGATTGTATTTGTAGTCGGTTTAGACTTTCCGTTCTCCCATTTTGAAACAGCTTTGTTCGTAACGCCGAGCATTTCAGCCAATTCAGTCTGAGAGAGATTAAGACCGGTTCTTAACTCAAAAATCTTTTTCCCGAAGTCATAATCATACATAAAATCACACCCTTCCGACAAAATCATTTTACCAAACTAATCTGACAAATTCAACACACTCTCTGTAGAAAAACGGTAGAACTTTCTGTGCATTACTTCAGGGAAAAAAACAAAACACCGTTTTAAATCATTGACACAGCCTGTCTGTATTTATATAATTTAGGTATACTTTAAAAGAGGTGAATTACTTTGAATATCAGGAAAATAGGATCACCGCCTTCTACACAAGAGAAAATGACTACGTGCCCGCAGTCATAATGCAACAGAAATGGTCTTTGGACAAATAATCGTTTCTAAAAAGGAGATATGAATTATGCTCAACAGAATCATCGAAACAGTAAAAGAAGCAGGAAAAATCATCCTTTCCGCACGTGATCAGGAATCAGCTGTTACTGCCAAGGAAGGCAAGAAAAACTTTGTCACCATGTACGATGTCGCAGTGCAGAATTTCCTTTTTGAAGAGCTTGGAAAGGCTTTTCCTGAAGCTGAGTTCGTAGGCGAAGAGAGTGAAAACAGACTCGAAAACGATGCCTTGCGCTTCATAATCGACCCTATCGACGGCACGACCAATTTTATGCAGGACTATCGCTGCAGTTGTATTTCCGTTGCCCTGTGTAAAGAAAACGATATCCTCGCAGGTGTAGTCTATAACCCCTATACCGACGAGATTTTCAGTGCAGAAAAAGGCAAGGGAGCTTATCTCAACGGCAAAAAGATACAAGTAAGTGACCGTCCTCTTTCAGACGGACTCGCTCTCTTCGGCACATCTCCGTATCACCCTGAAAACACAGATGAAACCTTCGCACTTTTAAGAAAAGTCTTTGACCTTTCACGTGACATCCGCAGAAGCGGTTCAGCCGCCTACGATATCTGTATGGTCGCTTGCGGCAGATGCGAAGTATTTTTCGAGAAAGCTTTACAGCCCTGGGACGTTGCAGCAGGGACACTTATCTTAAAAGAAGCAGGCGGCATCGCCTTGAATTACGAAGGAAACGAGATCAACTTTTCTATGCCGAACGATGTCGTTTTTGCCAATCCTAAGGCATACAAAGAATTCGCAACCTTACTGCAAGGTAACATATAACTGCCTGACCGGAAAAAATCAGTATAGTCTGATAAGATTAAAATCCGTACACCTTCTTAAGTGTACGGATTTCTCTGTTTTTTAATATCAGATTGTCAGCCCGGTTATTATTTGATTAATCAGGATACTCGACCTCTCTGCCTGAAAAGAGTTCGACTGTCGACTGATACAGATTCATAAAGCCTTCCTGCACCCAGCCCTTTACAGCCAGTTCAAAGGCAATTCTCTTCGAATATTTATCTCCGTTTTCCTTTGCGGTTTTTATGTAATCAAAGTCAAACACGTCATAAAGACGCTCCACTCTTGTTTCGTAAGTTGAAGTATCATTTTCATCGATCTCTACCACGCGGTAGCCGTACTGAGTAGTATAAGCGAGACCTTTGTAACGAGTCATAGGAGACGTATAAATATCAATGTTCTGATTTCTTACACCAAAGGCGTTTGTGTGGTCGTGACCTGTAAACATAGCAAGTACATCGCCAGTTTCCACTAAGGCATCAAACTGACCGTCGTTATAATAGCCGGGACACGGTTTTTCATTAAGTATACCGTAGTTCACGCCTTCGGGATCAAACATATAATATTCATCTTCATTGTAAATATGCTCAACTGCAAAAGGCTGCTTTGAGTCAACCTTTTCAAGCACGTCATAAATCTCCGGAACAATTATATGCTGGAAAACAACAGAATTAACTGTTTCTCCGCCGTTCTCTTCTTTAAGCTTTGCAGAAGTCTGCTTGTACCATTCTATCTGTTCGGTACGTACACGGTCGTAATGTCTCGGATCGTCTTCATCATAGTCGCCCGAATCGAACACCCAAAGGTTGAATTTGACCTTGTCGCTGTCAGATGCGAGGACGGGAATATTAAACGTTGCACAGTTTTTGAAATTTATACTGTCGTCCACAGATATCGTGCAGGAGAATGTGTTGTAATACTCCATAATATCTTCTCTCGTCATCGGTCCTGCCTCTGAATCGTGATTTCCGAACGTTACGGCAACAGGAATATTCCTTGACTCAAATATATTCATAAGAGCATTGATAAGCTTTTTTGTTTTTGCGGGATCCTCGTCAGGATGTGTATTATCGCCCGTAAGCACGACAAGATCAGGCTTTTCCACATCGCAGGCCTCTGCGATCACCCATATAGATGCATCAAAATTCCTGTCATAATTAAGATGCGTATCAGCAATGTGCAAAATTTTAAGCTTACCTTCGGAATCGAACCTTATTGTTGTGTCGGTTACCTTCTGTGCATCTGCGGGTTCATAGTTGATGTTTGTATTTTCGGGCTCGATTTCAAAATAAATTATTCCCGTTGCCAGAAAAACAACTGACACGAGCAACACAATCAGTATGATTTTTTTGACGGTTTTTCTTTTTCCTGATTTCACTTTTTCTTTGTTTCTTTTCTTCATAATTCGCTCTCCTGAAAAGCAGCGTTAACTCTTGTCGTCGAAATAATTATACATTAATTCTGCAAAAGTTTTCAATTTTATTTTTTATTCCTGAACAGTGATTTAACCTTATTAACGGTTTTATACGCAGGTGTTTCGAGTACTTTTTCAGCTTCCTTTAACTGTTTACGTATCTCAATTGCCTGCGGACAATGGCTTTCGCATTCAGTTGCTGTCCGTATAACTGCTATCGTTATTATGCTTATTACCCAGCTGATAGAAAGCTACTGCGGACGCGGCGGCAACATTCAGCGAATCGACACCGTGATACATCGGTATTTTTACGGTATAGTCGCAGTCATATATAGTCTCTTCGGAAAGTCCGTCGCCTTCTGTTCCCATAATGACGGCAAGCTTCTCTTCCCTGCCGAGCCTCGGATCATCGACAGAAAGAGAGTTATCCTTCAGAGCCATAGCTACAGTCTTAAAGCCGAGAGATTTTATTTCATCAAGACTTTCGTCGGTCAAAAAAGTCCAGTCTATCTGAAATACGGTGCCCATACTGACTCTTGCTGCACGTCTGTACAGCGGATCGGAACAGCCGGGAGTAAGGATTACCGCATCCATTCCGAGTGCCGCGGCAGAGCGTATTATGGCACCCACATTCGTCGGGTTCATAACTCTATCCAGTACTGCAATTCTTTTTTTGTTTTCACATAATTCTCTTACACTCATCAAGGGTTTGCGCTTCATCGCACACAGCATACCTCTCGTAAGCTTGAATCCCGTCAGCTGAGTCAGGACATCAAACTCCGCGCAGAAGACAGGCACATCTTTAATCCTTTCGAGTATCTCTTTACCCTCGCCTTCGATGTGTCTTTTTTCCATAAGGCAGGAGACAGGCTCATATCCTGCATCAAGAGCCCTTTCAATGACCTTAGGACTTTCCGCAATAAACAAGCCTTTTTCGGGGAACTCTCTGTTTAAAAGCTGTGCCTCGGTCAGCCTTGCATATACATCAAGCTCAGGTGCAAGAAAATCTGTTATTTCTACAATTCTGTTCATATTGTTCTCCGTTATGTTGTCATACTATGTTTTCTGAACTCTCGGTTTCTCTTTTAATACCCATGATCCACATGCTTCCATTCTCCGCCGTCATTTCTTACTAAGATCCACATCCAGTTATCATAAGTACTGTTTGACTCCAAAGAACCGTCACCGCCTGAAGAATCAACATCGAACGAGGACAACAAAACAATCACTTCGTCTGCATTATTCCTGTCAGCCCAATCCTGATACTTAGGATTTTCTTCATCTCCGGCATAATAAATTCTCGTAAGTGTGCATCCGCTCCACTCTTCCTTGAATTCTGCTGTAATTGTATCAATAGCGGACGAAATATCTTCCTGCGAATATATCTCCGAGTCAACCTCTCGGATCGTTACATCGCTTACATCTCCTGCTTTACTGCACGAGCTGAACATAAAAAGCACAATAAACATCATACACAGATACTTTTTCATAACGATGACCTCCGTTTATACAGTTAATTCAGAATCATCTTCACCTGCAGATTTTTTCATAATAGTCATTAATCGTTAACACAGCGAAGAACTGTATTGCCGTCACGGCAGAATTCAACAACAGTAATCGATGTATTATCAAGAGCAAACCTGAAGATATGCGGTTTAACGCCCAACGCTGTGGGAATTAGATATTCGAGAAAACCGTGGTGACTGAAAACTGCAACACAATCTCCGAAAGAAAACCTGTTTCTGATGTAAGAAATCACCTTTTCTGCACGGATTACATTATCCTCAAAAGCCTCACAACCGAATTCGTATTCTTCAGTTCCGAAAAGCTTGTCGCACATTTTCGTGTTTTTATAATATCGGCTCAGATACTCTTCACTACAGCCGTAATACCCCGGAGTACATCCGCACTCCACGAGTTCAGGACAGATTTCGAGCAAAGGCTTGTCAGGCTTCGCATTGCAGACACCGACGGCAGTTTTAAAGCTCCTGAGCAAAGAGCTCGTAAAATATGCATCTATCGGAAAAGTCTTCAGCTTTTCGCCTAACTCAATGCATTGTTCTTCTCCTCTTGCGGTCAGTTCGCCGTCGCTCGGATCACGGTCACCTGTATCGGCATAATCTGTTTGGGCGTGTCTGATAAAAATGATTTGCAATGAGTCCTGATTCTTCATATTATCACCTTCGGCTTCCGAATATTCGTCAGACCGATTATATCATATATTTTTTTGAGCTTCAATGATATTAGTCAAGAACATTTTTTGATAATTTTGTCGTTATTTTCGATAGTTTTGCATTTGACCTTACTTTTTCATATTCTGTGTTATATAATTTTTTCAAAGAAAAGATTTTGATTTTCTTGTGTTTCGACACATTTTTCGCAGTTTTTTAAAATGAAATTTTTAAATTTTCGTGAAAATATATTTAAATAGTAATAATCAGCAAAAAATATGTTACAAATCAAATTTAAGCTGACTACTATATGAAGAGAAAAATATGAGGTGATTCAAAATGGTTTAGGAATTTACGACAACCAATAATTTACAGGAGGTTTTACTATGAAAAAAGTTTTATCAATGTTTTTAGCTCTTATTATGATACTGTCAATCGGAACGGTTTGCGTTTCTGCGACACAGAAAGAATACGGCAACATAAATATCAGCTCATCCGTTGCTCACACTCGAAACGGAGACTATGCCTATTTCCCCATAATCTGTAATACTGCTTCATACAGAACATTTCTTGATTTGGATTATGATGCAGACTCAATAATAACTATGGCATTTCGTTATAATGCGGAGCTTTTAAAACCCGTTGATGCTATTATGGGTGAAGAGTTTTATGAAATAGCAACCGCTGAGATCACCCGGATTGATGAATATACATATGACGGTGTGACATACAATTATATTTTGGTTGAAATTAATATCGACAAGGCAATTGCTCTTAATAGTGTTGTGCTTTTCAATATCAAATTTGAAGTTTTGAGCGAAGATATTTTCGATGAGAACGGTTATTTCGACCAGAGAGGATATTTCAGCAATTTCAGTATCGTAGACTGTGGTGACCCTACAGATTCTCCGTTCTGCGAATGGAAGATTAAGAAAACTGACGGTACAGTCAAGGATATTTCCTCCTATGTTGTGCACGATGAGTTCCGTGAATTTGACATAACGAAGTATGAGTCCTTATTGATAACCTATTTAGATACATTCATTCCCCCGATCGAAACCGAGCTTGATAAAAGCTTGGAAATATCTCTCACTGCAGACGAGGTGCAAACCTTAGTTTTCACACCGAAACAGTCAGGTAATTATAAAATTATAGTTGAAGGTGGCGCAAGGTCTGCTGTTGATGTTCAGATTTATAATAAGGCTCATTCCGATAAGCTTTTAGGCGAAGGCTTCGTTGCAACATCTGATGCATCGAGCTGGTGGATTCTTAGCTTTAAGCATATAATGAAATTTCTCGACACAGAAGTCAGAGAATTTATGTATGTCAATGCAAAGGCTAACAAGCCGATAGAAATTAAATTGACGGATGCAACGAGTGAAATCAAGGAAGAATTAAAGGATTTCGACAAAATACAACCCGGATTGGCAGATTGTTTCCTGCCATCAACCGTGAATGTCAGGATCGAACCCGTTGAAATTGATCCTATAAAACCGGGACACAGACCGCACGTTTCGCACAAGGATGTTTATGAATTTATCCCCGAGTATTCAGGCAAATATCGCTTTACTTCTGAGCTTACTGACGGAGCTATTCCGAAAATGACAGTCTGTGATTATCAGGGTTGTGTTGTTTCAAGTGAAGAATTTACAACATTCAGCAACGACTCAGATCTTAATTTTGATGTAACCGCAGAGTTGCAGGCAGGCGAAACATATCTTGTTCACTTTGAAAACGATGCAAAAAACGAAGAGAACGAGGCAATAGGAAGCTTCAATGTCGAGCTTGAAGACCTTACAATAGTTGAATACATCGATGAAGTTACATACATTCAGCAGGAAGATACTCACAAGGATTTCACAGTTAAAGTCAACGGCAGAAAGCAGATGATCCAGTTTATCGAGCCTGACGGCGGTACAAGAACCTATGACCGTTACAACAAGAATGTTAAAATCACGAGCTACAACGAAAAAGATGAAGAAGTAACGGCTATGAGCCGCGATCTCGCTTACGAAGTGTGGGAAATTCACTCAAATATGAGTGTAGGTGTTGAAATCAATGTTCGCGGTAAAGAAAACGGAAAATGGGACAGAGCAAAATATTCTTTCACGATAGAAAAATACAGCCCCATAATTTCCATGGAGCTTTCCGCCACAACAGGAAAGAAGGGACCTGTTCCCGCAACAGTTGTAGCAGATGAAAAGACGGAAAAAGTAATGTTCAAAATGCCTGACAACTCTTCTGTAACAGTAGCATACAGTGCAATTGATGTAGATGGAAACAGACACTTTAAAGGCAAAGCATGGATGAATGAAGACGGACTTAATGAAATACGAGTTTTCATCTATCGTGACAAAGTCTGGAGTCAGGCAGGCACACTTGAATATACGGTTGAGTAGCGTTAAACGGAGCTGACAGAATACATTGTCAGCACGGTTATGTTACACCCGAATCAACAACTGAAGAACACCCTGTCCTGTTCACAAGTTAAATTTCAGTCAACCATTACGGAAGCACCCATTCCGGGTGCTTCTTACTTTTTTATGAAGTTTTTTAACTTTAGTTTCATTATCAATTAGCTGCTTTATCAAAATTTATGCTTTATTTAGTTTCAAAAAAATCTCTGCTATCGGATTGATAACAGAGATTATATATAACTGTATATAAATAATTTATCTCGACAATAGTCCGTCGATAAACTGCTGTGCAAGTCTTGCACTTCTGCCTCCGCGTTCGAGAGCAAAGCGTTCGGCAAGCAGATCGAGTTCTTCATCTGTCATTTTAACTTTATTACTCTCAGCAAGATGATGCACGATATGAAGGAAGGTTTCTTTGTTCGGTTTTGAGAACGTTATATGTATTCCGAAACGCTCCGACAAAGAAATCAGCTCCTGCATTGTATCATTTCGGTGTACGTCATCACCCTCTCGGTCAGAGAAATTTTCTTTGATTATATGGCGGCGGTTGCTGGTTGCATAAATTACAACATTATTTGACTTTGCCGTAACCGAGCCTTCAAGCACAGCTTTGAGTGCATTGAAGTTATCATCGTCCCTGAGGAAAGAAAGGTCATCGATAAAAAGAATAAATTTCAACGGATTTTCAGACAGCTCGTCAAGAATTTTCTGAATTGAACGAAGCTGATCTTTTCTCACTTCGATAATCCGCAGACCTTCATTCCACAACTCATTGCAGACAGCTTTTACAGTTGAAGATTTACCCGTACCTGCATCACCTGTCAGAAGAATGTTCGCCGCAGGCTTTCCGCAAAGAAGTGCTTTTGTGTTATCGAGAACGATATTTCTTTCTCTTTCGTAATCAACGAGATTTGAAAGCTCTGTTTTATCAGGATGAGTAACAGGCACAATATTCCCCTGCTCGTCCACATAAAACATACGGTGTTTTGCATAAATACCGTAGCCGTACTTGCCGATATTCTCAGCTCTGTGCAGATAAATATCCTTGAGTCTGAGACTCGTTGTTGTGAAATCGGGCAAAAAGCCCTTGTAATCAAGTGTGCTGCGTAGTGCGGATTTATCAAGCTCTGTCACCTCCTGCAACAGTTCAAGTTCACTTTCAAGTGTTTTCTGCATATACTTAGGCACAAGTTTTCCATTGCCTATAGTTTTAACAAACACATTTTCGCTGT
>JAGBFD010000118.1 GCA_017936645.1 Clostridia bacterium | reverse complement strand
TATTATGCCGATGCTTTATGAAGGCAGACAGCACAAGCGTTCCAGCCGTGAATCTCTTGACTGTGCTATGATGCTTCAGGAACTTTACAACATGGGCGTTGAAAACATCATCACCTTTGATGCTCACGACGCAAGAGTTATGAATGCTATTCCTCTTTGCGGTTTCGAAAGTGTTTCTCCCGCTTATCAGATGATCAAGTCAATGGTACGTAATGTTGAGGATCTTTCACTTGATAAGGATAACCTTATGATCATCTCACCCGATGAGGGCGGTATGTCACGTTGTATCTTCTACTCAACAGTTCTCGGTGTTGAACTCGGTATGTTCTACAAGCGCCGTGACTATTCAAGAATTGTTGACGGACGTAATCCGATCATCGCGCACGAATTCCTCGGTGACAATGTCGCAGGTAAGGATGTTATCATCGTTGACGATATGATCTCTTCAGGTGAGTCAATGATCGAAGTTGCAACAAAGCTCAAGGAACTCAAAGCTAAAAGAATTTATGTATTCTCAGCTTTCGGTCTCTTCTGTAACGGTCTTGAAGGATTTGACAAGGCTTATGAAGACGGTCTTATCTACAGAGTTTTCACTACCAACCTTATATACAGAAGACCTGAACTTAAAGACAGAGAATGGTATATTGAAGTTGATCTTTCAAAGTATATCTCATATATGATCGATACTCTCAATCACGATACTTCAATCGGTGAGCTTCTCGATCCTGCTGATAAGATCAACGCTCTCCTTGAGAAAAAAGGACTTAAATAAGATTTTAAAGCAGAGCTTCGGCTCTGCTTTTTGTTTGCACATATTATATTGACAGCACGGTTAATCAAGAATATAATTATTTTATCAAAAGAAAAGGAAAGAGAAAATATGAACTGTCCTAAATGCGGAAACCCGTTGATACCAAACATGAAATTTTGCTCAAAGTGCGGAACACCTGTACCTCAGCAGCCGCCTGTAATGCGGAATGCTCCCATAGCTCAGCCTGCTCAACAGAATACTGAAAAACCAAAGGAATTTCTGCAGTATGCCAACCCGAATGTAAAGCAGCCGCAGATCACACCGCAGAATGTTGTTGTACAGCAGCCGAAGAAGCAGAAAGCAGAAAAGAAAAAGAAGTCAAAGAAGAATCTTCCTCTTATCATCATAGCTGTAGTGCTTGCGATAGCTGTAGCTGTCAGCGGATGCATAGTGGGAGTAGATATCTTTAAAAACAGTAAAGAAAAAGAAGGCGCATTGTACATAGATGAGTTTCCTGTTCTCAAGCAGAAAACGGAGTTTACGGTATACGATGCAGAGAAATTCCCTGCAGAAGAGTATGAAATCAAGGTAGAAAGAATGATGCTCGGCGGAATCCTCAAGAGTGAAGCTTTCAGAGGAGAGACGGTTGTAGAGGACACTTCTACAGAGCACGTTTATAATATTGATTTCGATAAAGACGGTGAGTACCGTATCACTATTACGGACATCTCTCCCGATAACACTCAGACAACTCTTACGACAACTGACAGCGGTGATTCTGATACAACGACAATCACAATCATCATCGACGTAAAGGTTGATGACGATGACCCCGAAGCACTTGGAAGTGTTGACCTCAATTCACAGCCGGGTGATTTGGAAGAGAAAGATAATATGACCGCTGATTCTGATTTCGTTCAAGCGACGCAGGCGGATTTTGATGAGTTGATTAAATTTTTAAATTCTAATAATTTCCGATATGGTTACAACTACGACAGCAACACAGCAACAACTAAAGACGTAATTGAAAGCTGCCTTTCCAGTGCGTTGGGAATAGATGGTTTTTTGTATTTCTTTGGTGATGATACAAAAGAGTATTATGAAAATGCTGAGATATATGAGGGGAAGGAGACGGATCCGCTCGGTAAGTTTGATTCATATGGCAACTACTATTATTACTATAAACTTCCGGTGAGTGACATTAAGTGGGTTTGTGAAGACATATTTAATATAACTTTTAAACCTGATTATGTTTCAGATGATAGTTACATCTATGATGATTACTGCTACAGATCCTATATTGAAGCAGGAGACGGAGGGATATTTTACTGCGAGTTAGGTGAACACAGTGTAAGTACTGACGGTAAATATGAGATAATTATTAAGAATTATTCAAAAGGTTTTGAAGAAACTGATATACCGATATTGGATCATACTAAGAAACTTACAGCTGAAATCAAAATAATCGATGGTGAAAGATACTGGTCAATCTATAAAATTGAAGACTACGACCCGTCCACAGAGCCTAAACAGGAAGAATCAACAGTACCTTCTACTGCTATGGCTGTCACAAAGCTCAGCGCAGACGATATCGTTTCAGTTTATATGAAAAACAAATCCGTGTGGTGCAAGGATTACGGTAACTTTATGCATGACGGTTATTCATCATTCTATGTTTTCGTTGATCTGGATTTTGACGGTATACCTGAACTTTTAACTACAGGTGTAGCAGGTTCCGGTGTATATTCTTCCAATAAGTTTTATAAACTCAACTCAACCAAAGACGGTGTCGAGGAAATAACATATACCGCTGACAGTGAAGAAATGTATGATTTTAAGGCTTCTGATGAGTTCCCGAAGCTGTTGAAGAATAAAAAGAACGGTGATTATGTTTACTGGTGTCATGATGTATACAGTGCAGGTGCGGCCTTCGGACACGGAACGACTCACGGTATACTTGAATATGCAGGCGGAAAAGTTACACAGAATGATATGTTTAGTACAGGCATTGTCCGTGAAGGCGGAGTTGAGAATGATTATTTCAACGTGATTACAGGTTCGGATTATAAAAAGGTGAGCGAATCAGAGTATAATAAGTCTTATGACTCCTTTATGTCAGACTATGAAAAAGTAAATCTTAAGCTGAAATTTATCAGCGGCAACGAGTTTTCCGGTGCATCAGAAGCTCAGCAAAAAGAGTATTTTAAATCATCACTCAAAGGATTCGGCTTTGACGGATATGTAAGTCAGGTTCAGTAGACTCAGTACAATGAAAAAGGCGGCGGATTTTCTGCCGTCTTTACTCTTTGCACGGAGCTGTTAATGTTTTTAATGGTTTGCACTTACTTTGTTATATTTTCTTATATAAATCCACGAAAAACGAGAAAAACGCAGAAAAAATGAGTAAAACAGAGCAATCGTGAGTATATCGTGAAAAGGTGCGAAATTTTATTGGATTTAAACCGTTTTTTTGCAAAAAAATGTTGACATTTGCGAGATATTGCACTATATTATAGATTAATATAATAGTTGTTTTATTACGCTAAAGCAAAACGACTGTTTCAAAGTACAAAATAATCTTTCTGTGAGAGAGGGGTTGCATAATTGGAAAAGAACGTTATTATTGATCTGAAAAATATTTCCGTTAAGCTTGGTGAGGCTCAGATACTTGAAAACCTCAATATGTATATACGTGATAAGGAATTTATTACGCTTCTCGGTCCTTCGGGATGCGGTAAAACTACTACCTTGCGTATTATTGCCGGTTTCCTTGAGCCTGACAGCGGAGAAGTTATATTCGAAGATAAGGTTATCAATGGTGTGCCGCCTCATAAGAGACAGGTGAACACCATTTTTCAGCGTTATGCGCTTTTCCCTCATCTTAATGTTTATGAAAACATTG
>JAGBFD010000117.1 GCA_017936645.1 Clostridia bacterium | reverse complement strand
TTTATAATTCTTGTAGGACCGTCAGGCTGCGGAAAGTCAACTACTCTGAGAATGATAGCGGGACTCGAGAGTATATCAAGGGGAGAGATGCAGATAGGTGACAGGGTCGTCAACTCAGTACCTCCGAAGGACAGAGATATAGCAATGGTTTTTCAGAGCTATGCACTCTATCCGCATATGAGTGTGTACAGAAACATGGCTTTCGGTCTTGAGCTTCGTAAGATACCTAAAGATGAGATCGACAGACGCGTACGAGAAGCAGCAAAGATACTTGACATAGAACATCTTTTAAAAAGAAAACCGCGTGCTCTTTCGGGCGGTCAGCGTCAGCGTGTAGCACTCGGCAGGGCGATGGTACGCTCACCGTCGGTGTTCCTTCTGGACGAACCTCTTTCTAACCTCGATGCAAAACTCAGAACCTCAATGAGAACTGAGATAAAAAAGCTTCACAAGCGGCTCGCCACCACATTTATTTATGTCACTCACGATCAGACTGAGGCGATGACCATGGGAGACAGAATAGTTGTGATGAAGGACGGTGTGATTCAGCAGGTGGATACGCCTCAGAATCTTTACAATAAGCCGTTCAATATGTTTGTGGCAGGTTTCATCGGCTCACCTCAGATGAATTTCCTTGACGCTACGGTCAGCGTCAGAAACTCTCAGGTTTATCTCAGCCTTTCAGGAAACGATATTAATGTCACGTCGGTTTACGGCACGGATGAAAGACTCCTCAGCTACAGCGGAAAAGCAGTAAAGGTCGGCATCCGTCCTGAAGATATAGTTATCGATGCTGATTACGTTAAGAAAAATGCTGAAAAGATAATTACTGCACGTATGGAAGTCAAGGAATTGATGGGAAATGAGACTTACCTTTATCTTGATTATGAAGGCGAAAAGCTGACAGCAAGAGTACGGGAGTTCCCGGAAGAAAATGACCTTGTAACGCTCGCACTAAGGACAGACAAGCTGCACCTTTTCGACCCTAACACGACAGTTAATATTATGCTTTGATATAACCCTGCGACAAGCAATATGCCTGTTGCAGGGTTTGTTGCGTCGTGTAGAGTGCTCTTGACATTGATTGTTTAAGTGTTTAGAATATTGTTGTATATTATTTCTGAAGGTGAGTTATGACTGTTATGAAAACTGATCACAATTATTTTGACGTTTGTTATAATGCAGGTGAGTGTCCCACTTTCTGCTACAGAAGCGGAAATATGGTTTATGAAGAGATGCTTCTCAACGGTGTTCTTGTTTCAAACGGTTGGAACGGTGCGGGCTATCCGTTGGATTTGCTTGCGTGTATGCCGACAAGACTTGACCACGAACGCTACACGGAACCTTCAGCATTCAATATCGACCTTGACGGACAGAGCATAGATTACGACCTTCGTTTTGTTGACTTTACTGCAGAAAAAGATGAAAAGAGTTTAAAGGCAGTTCTTACTCTTGAAAGCGGTATCAAACCCGTTACAGTCAGGATTGTCACAGTACTTGACGGTACGCAGATGTTTACACGTTACTGTGAGATTGAAAATAAATCCGACAGCAGTATGAATCTCAGCAGACTCAGCCTTATCAGCGGCGGAATTGATGAAACGGAAACGGAAAAGCTCACGCTGTCACACGATATTGAAAAGTTCTACTCCGTAGGTTATTTCGCTGATGACCGTTGGGGTAATGAAGGTAAATTTACGTGGAAGGAACTGAAAACGGAAGTTACATCCATTGATACACGTTTTAACCGTGACCGCTTCCGTCATCCTCTCGTGATGATAAGAAATAACCTTATGGGAAAGATATGGTTTGCACAGACTGCCTGGAGTGGTGGCTGCCGCTTTACGTTTGACTATAATGCGAAGCCGGAGATGAATGATACATATCTTTCTTTCAAAGCGGAGATTCTTTCGCACAATCCTATGTATGTCATCGCATCTGGCGAAACCTTTACCACACCTGAGGTGCATATAGGTATGGTTTGCGGTGACTTTGACGATGCTGTATATGAAATGCATTCGCACCTGAGAAAGTCAGTACTTAACCGCCCGGAAGCAGATCCGTCACAGCTTCTTGTGGGTGCAGGGATGGGTGCAGAACATGATATGAGTGTTGAAACGAGCAAGATTTACATTGACCATATGCACGAAATGGGCGGTGAGGTGTTCATTGTCGATGCAGGATGGGAGTGTCCTCCCGGCAGACAGACTGAATGGAGCGATTTTACGGGAACAAACACCCCTGACCCTGAACGCTATCCTCACGGTATTAAGGAACTCGTTGACTATTGCCATGAAAAAGGAATGAAATTCGGCTTATGGTCAGATATTGAAAGCCTTGGCAGATTTTGTGAAGCCTATACTAAACACCCTGAGTGGAGAGCTGAAAATGTCTACGGTGAGCGTTCACGCAGGCTTATCGACCTGACGGTCAGAGAAGCTGCAGATAAGATGGAAAGCGAGCTGACCCGTTTTATCGAGGAGTATAAGATTGATCTTCTCAGAATAGATTACAACACAGACTATAAAGAGTATTTCAATCTCCGTGATACGGGCACGGGCGTAAAAGAATGCCTTAATATCCGCCATTTCAAAGAAGTTTATCGGATTTATTCTAATCTTAAGGCACGCTTCCCGGATGTTGTTTTTGAAAACTGTGCAGGCGGCGGCGGACGTACTGACCTTGAAATGATGAAAGCTTTTAACCACACCTGGGTTTCAGATAATCAGTGTGCTCCGCTTTCGGTTATGATAACCAACGGCATGACGGTCGCTCTTCCGCCCGAACGGGTGGACCGACTCTTCGCGGGGATGAACGGTCATAAATTCGGCTCATTTGACCTGCAGATGAGAAACGCAATGCTCACTCATATGTCTGTCAATGTTATCTCGCCCGTAACGGCACCTATGAATGAGATACAGCTCAGATTTGTAAAGCACAGTATAGGACTTTATAAGGATTTTATCAGACCGTTTATGCCTACGGCTAAGACTTATCACCACACACCCGATGCTGCTGACACCTTTGAAAGCGGATATTCAGCACTTGAAATCGCATCTCCTGACGGTGAAAGGGGAGCACTTGCGGCTTTTAATCTGTGCGGTACAAACGAGTCTGTGCGTAAAATCCGTCTCAAAGGTGCTGATGCATCTAAAACTTATGAAGTTACTCTTGATAACAACAGAGAAAAATTTGTCGTATCGGGCAGAAAGCTGAAATATGAAGGCGTGAATATTTACATCCCTTCATCTCTTTCTTCCGAGCTTGTACTCTACAGGGAAATATAAAAGGTGACAGATATGAATATGAATTTTTTTATTAATACAAGGGTTATTACCGGTATTGAATGTGTTAAAAATAATGCCGACAAACTCGGCTCTTACGGTGACAGATGTCTTATAGTTACAGGTGCAACCTCTGCTAAAAAATGCGGTGCACTTGATGATGTGACTGCAGCTCTCAATTCTACAGGCGTAAAGTATGAGATTTATGACAAAATCTGTCAGAATCCTACCGTCGAGTCTTGCTTCGAAGCAGGGAAAGCTGCCTGTGAAATGAAAGCAGATTTCGTCATTGGTATAGGCGGAGGCTCTCCCCTTGATGCATCAAAGGCGATTGCTGTTATTGCCGCCAATCCAGATATTTCTGAGGCGGAACTCTATGGTATGAACTGGAAAAATCAACCTCTGCCTATCGTCGCTGTCGGTACTACTGCGGGTACGGGAAGCGAAGTGACGAGTGTTGCAGTCATAACAAACAGCAATGGCTTTAAAAAGAGCTTCAGAAATGACCTGACATATCCTGTTCTCTCGTTAGGTGATCCGAAGTATACACTTAGTCTTACCGATTCCTTTACACGTTCGACAGCAGCAGATGCACTTGCACATTGTGTGGAAAGTTATTTTAACCGATCTGCAAATGATATTTCGAAAGTATATGCCGTTGCCGGTGTGAAAAAGCTGCTGAGAGTGTTTGATAAGATTGTTTCTGAAGGAACGGACGGTCTGACTATTGATGACAGAGAGCAGCTTTATAATGCTTCTTTGTTGGGCGGTCTCGCGATTGCTGTAACGGGAACGGCTTTTCCGCACGCACTCGGCTATTTCCTGACAGAAAACTACGGTGTGGCTCACGGAACGGCTTGCGCTGTTTTTCTGAATGAATTTATTGACTATAATTGCTCGGTAATGCCTGAGTTGTCAGAGGAGTTCTTTGATGAAATCCGTATCTCTCCCGAAAATTTCAAAGTGATTGTTGAAAAAATCACACCTGAAATAAATGTTTCTCTCAGCGATGAGGACATACGTAATCTTTCTGTTCGTTGGGAAAATAATGCGGCTCTTAAACGAAATCACGGTAATGTTGATGCCTTGTTTATTAATTCACTCTTGAGAAAATTATTTTAATTACTTTATTGAAAACATAAAAAAATTGTAGTATAATTTTACCATTAAAAAACAGGAGGTTTTTATTATGTTGATTATCAAGCAGATTTTATCACTTCTCCTTGCAGCCCTTATCGGTATTTCAAGCTGGTTCGGAATGACAGGTGATAATGCAACAGGCGAAACCGAGTACAAAACTTATAAGAACGTTATTCTTATGATCGGTGACGGTATGGGATTCAATACTCTTGAAGCTACAAAGAAGCTCAGAAATGTTGATCTCGTTATGGAAACAATGCCTGTTCTCAGCCAGTCAGAGACAAGAAGTCTTACTAACAAGGTTACTGACAGTGCTGCAGGCGGTACAGCTCTTGCATGTGGTGTAAGAACATATAACGGTGCAATCGGTGTTTATGCTTTCAATCCGTTTGCAAACAAGTGGCAGTATCCGATTTCTCTTTCAGAGTATGCAATCGAGCAGGGTAAGGCTGCAGGTGTCGTTACAACTGACGAAACAAGCGGTGCTACTCCGGCTTCATTCTCAGCTCATGCTATCGCACGCGGAGAGGAAAAGAATATTTCATATGATCAGATGTCATCTGATCTTACACTCATATGGGGTTGTGCTTCAGAAAGTGTTACTGAGGAAAAGTGTGCTGAAAACGGATTTGATTACTTTACAACAAGAGCAGAAATGAACGCTCTTGAAGGCGGATCACGTTCTTTCGGTCAGTTCAGCTGGGAGGATATCGCTGCTGTTAAGAGTGACTATGATACACCTTATATCGCTGAAATGACAGAGAAGGCTATCGACATTCTTGATGATGATGAAGACGGTTTCTTCCTTATGGTTGAAGGTGCTCACATCGATAAGTTCTCACACGACAACAATTTTGACGGTTCTACAAAACATACCGTTGAGTTTGACAAAGCTATCGAAGTAGCTCTTGAGTATGCAGCACAGGATGGCGAGACACTCGTTGTTGTTACAGCTGACCATGAAACAGGCGGTATTCAGTATAATGCTGAAAAGGATGAGTATTATTACACATCAGGCAGCCATACAGGAGTAAATGTTCCTGTATTTGTTTCTGCTGCGGATGCAGGCTTCATTGATGGCAAGGCTTACAAGAACTGTGAGGTTTCAGTTCAGCTTGCACGTGTTATGGGAGCAAAAGAGGAAGATTTCCCGAGAATTAAACTTTGATTTATTTAAAAGGGCTGTTTTCAGCCCTTTTTTCTTTGGAGGAATTATGAAGTACACTACACTTCTATTTGATCTTGATGAAACCCTGATGGATTTCAAAAAGGCAGAGGATAATGCGATTACCTTGCTGCTTGAAAAGTACGGTATAGCTCCGACTCAGGAAAATAAGATGCTTTATTCAAAAATCAATAAAAGCAAATGGAATGCACTTGAAAAAGGAGAGATAACAAGAAAAGAACTTTTTTTGTCAAGGTTTGCTGAGCTTTTTGAGATTCTGGGTATTGAGGCAGACGTGGCGGAAGCTAATGATGAATATCTTTCTTTTATGGCGGAGGGACGTTTTGTGTTGGACGGAGCAGAGGATGTCTGCCGTGAACTCAGTAAGAATTACAAAATGTACATTATCACAAACGGATCAAAAAAAGCACAGGACGGAAGACTTAAAAATCTGCCGCTGACGGAATTCTTTGATGGGGTGTTTATTTCTGAGGAAATCGGATTTGACAAACCGCACAGAGGATATTTTGACTTTGTGTTTGAAAATATACCTGAGAAAGACAGGTCAAAATGTCTTGTGATAGGAGATTCGCTGAGTTCAGATATAGCCGGTGCAGTAAATTACGGTATTGATTCCTGTTGGATTAATCCGTCAGAGTATAAAATAAGTGACGCAACCTATCAGATAAAGGCACTTGATGAGCTGTTTGGTATATTAAATACATAAAATTATTTTTGCATATTGATTTTATTTATGTTTTTTGATACAATTTAATGGTAATAATGACTATGGAGGTCAAAAAAATGAAAATTACAAAGAAAATTTTAGCAGTACTTCTTTGTGTCGTTATGGCATTTTCAGCTATGACAGCTGCATTTACGGTATCTGCAAAAGAGGAAGTAGTTCCTGTAGTCTTCGTGCCGGGTATCGGTCAGTCACAGACTTACAAGTATGACGACGAAGGCAATGTAGTAGCTGACTGGAATCTTCTTCACATCAACACTGATTTTGCAAGCTTCGGTCTCGGAGACTGGATCAATCTCATTAAGTTTGTAGCTGAGTTTGTAATGTCAATCGGTCTTCAGAGAGATGTTATCGCTCAGTCAAGCATTGATAATGTTCTGAGTATTTTCTTCTCAGATCACCTCAGTGATGAAAACGGCAATCCTATCAATAACGTTGTAACTCCGCTTCATAAGTATCCTGTTTCTGAGTATGACGAGGAAGCAAGAGATATCTTTGATGACAGAATTCCTTGTGACTTCCTTCTTGAAGAAATCGGCGAAGAAAACGTATATTGCTACAACTATCCCGTTTTCTCAAACGCTGACAAGAACGCAGTAGGTCTCAATGACTTTATTGAAAATGTTGTTCTTAAGCAGACAGGTGCATCAAAAGTTATCCTTGTTCCTATGAGTATGGGTGCAAGCGTTGTTAACAACTACCTCAATCAGTATCCTGATGCAGGCAGAGTTGCAAAGGTTATCAGTATCGTAGGTGCTTGGGACGGCAGTGATGTTTTTGGTGACCTTATGCTCGCTGACTTCGATGACAATGCACCTGCAATGGTTTATACAAATCTTCTCGGTGAGCTTGGATTTGTTGATCCTTATGTAGGTTCAATTATCAACATCGCAGCAAGAATTCTCCCGAAGCAGGAGCTCAGAAACATTCTTGACGATATCGTTGATTCACTTGTAAGAACTCTCTTCCTTACAAATACTTCATTCCTTTCTCTTTGTCCGTCAGGCAGATATGAGGAGTTTGCCGCTAAGTATCTTATGACTGAGGATATGGCAGAAGTAAAGGCTCAGACAGACAGATATGCAGCTGCTCAGGCAAACCTCGAAGAGAGACTTATGTATCAGCAGAATACATACGGTACAGAATTCTACTTCATCAGCGGTTACAACCTTGCTTTCGGTG
>JAGBFD010000116.1 GCA_017936645.1 Clostridia bacterium | reverse complement strand
ACTTGCAGGTTCGGGACTCTCCTCCTCTGCCGCATACGAGGTTCTCATCGGTACAATTCTCAACCATCTTTACAACGACGGCAAGGTTTCAGCCGTTGACGTTGCAAAGATTGCACAGTATGCTGAAAATGTTTACTTCGGAAAGCCCTGCGGTCTTATGGATCAGATGGCAAGCTCCGTCGGCAGCTTCATCACAATAGATTTCAAAGATCCTACAGAGCCTGTAATCAACAAGGTTGAGTTTGATTTTGCTTCTTGCGGACACTCACTCTGCATCGTAGACACAGGCGGAAGCCACGCTGACCTTACTGACGACTACGCAGCAGTACGCGGTGAGATGGAAAATGCCGCAGGTATATTCGGCAAGGATGTCCTCCGTGAAGTACCTGAAGAAGATTTCATGGCACACATCAAGCAGGTGCGTGAAGAGTGCGGCGACCGTGCGGTACTTCGTGCAGTTCACTTCTACAACGAAAACAAGAGAGCTATGGCTGAGGTCGAAGCTCTGACAAACGGTGACTTTGAAAAATTCAAGGAAATCGTTATCGAAAGCGGACGTTCATCATATATGTACAATCAGAACGTATTCACAACCAAGGCTCCCCAGGAGCAGGGACTTTCAGTCGCTCTTCTTCTTTGTGAAGAAATGCTCAAGGGCAAGGGTGCATGGAGAGTTCACGGCGGTGGTTTCGCAGGTACTATCCAGGCTTTCGTTCCCAACGATATGCTTGAGGAGTTCCGTTCAACGATTGAAGCTGTTTACGGTGACGGCTCATGCCACGTGCTTTCAATCAGACCTTTCGGTGGAATCAAGCTTTATTGATAATTACATAAAATATTCAATCCCACGATTCATAAAGAACCGTGGGATTTATTTTTGCTGACACATCTCATTTGTTGTATTAAACTGAAATCCGGATTATTGACAAAACGGTTTGCAGGAAGTAATATGGATTTAATAGTAGGAAAGGAGTTTTATATGGAAACTCAGAATATATTCATTTTCCTTGCCGCAAGTATGCTGTGTATGTGTTTCGGTTGGGGAATGCGAGGCTCCGCAATAGGTGGAGAAAAGGGTGCAATGCTGCCCGGTGCACTTCTGGGTGTCGTGTGTACGTGGTATACGGGTTCAGAGCTGCTTACGGAAAACGTGTTTTTATTTGCGGCATCCTGCGCACTCGGCTATTTCTACGGCGGAATGGAAACATACGGTTCAACGATGGGGCTTGTCATTCAGCACGATAAGCCGAGATACAACCCGTCGCTCGGTTATCTTGCACTCGCCTTCAAGGGTGCACTCTGGGGCGGTCTCGGTGCAGGATTTCTCGGAGTGAGCTTCTCTGCAGTCAGCGGTGTTGTGTACAAGTGGTATGATTTCGTTATATTCTTCGCCCTTGTTCCCCTTCTGCAACAGATCGGCTACCGCATTTTCAACACACCGTATGACCCTGAAAACAACAGAATGCCGAAGGTATGTTTTTCGGAAAAACGTCGTGAAGAATGGGGTCGCAATCTGACAGTCATTGCCGCACTTTTAGTGCTTATGGTTCTGCGTAAGGACTTTTTCGGAATCATTATGTGGACAGGCGGTACGGTCGCAGGTTCAGTCGGTTGGGTTGTCGGCATTACTTTATATGACAGACAGCTTCATCCGCTGAAAAACGGAAAGCGTATGTTTGGCAAGCTCAGCACGTACGGCATCATCGACGGTTGGAAGATAATGGAATTCACACAAGGTTGCTTCAATGGTCTGATTATCGGAACAGCTTTCATTCTCGGCTGGCCGATAGCGGCAAAAAACCTCGAACAAGCTGAATCAGCAGGTAAGCTTTGGCAGATGATTCCGCAAGAGATTGACAATGTACTTCCGTGGATACTCTGCGGACTGATTATCTGTTCGATGTTCCTTTTCATTATACCCTTCAAAAAAGTCAGCGAAAACACACTTGAGCTTTTTGAGCGACCGTGCTATATGGTTGCACCGCTTTGTCTCATAATGCTCGGTTCTACGAGAATGGCTGAAATCATCTGTTGCTTTACGATGTATTTTGTTCTCGCACAGCACGATGGAATCGAAAGATTCAGCAAGTTCAGACACGTTAAACTCATCAGAGTTATCCTCGTACTTGTCGGTGCAGCTATCCTTACCATTCAGGCAGCAAGAGGCTTTACACTTTGGGAAACCTGGATATTCTACTGTGTGGGTTATCTCGTGTTCGATTTTACGGTTCTTCTGCATCCTGAAAAGATCAAAGAATGCAAGAAAAAATCAAACAGCACAAAAGAATTTATAATTTCTCTCGGAAGCGTGGCAACGGTTCAGCCTTTCTTCTGCATCCTTGCAATACTTATGCTTGCTTTCGGTTATTTTAATTTCAGATAGTAAAACAGCTGTCTCACAGATTGAGTGAGACAGCCTTTTATTTAATCAATCATTTCAGCTGCAGTAACAAATTTACCTTTATCGGCATAAATATCAAAATACCATTGTCCAAAAAAGTCTGACGTATCTAAATGAGTAGAATAGCATTCGATTGCACCGTCGGAAGTCTTATAGTCGGATTCTGCATAATCCGTTCCGAGTGTGCCGCCAGCCAGATAAGGATATGTATAACCGTCAGCATCATAAAAGTAAGAAAAATCCGAACCGGTTTCTTTTACCTTATTCAGATATCCGTCAATAGTATCGCCCTGCTGAACCTTGTCAAGATATTCAGCAATATATAATGACGCATCGTCAGACCCTTCCCAACGGTTGTTATAGCTCAGAATTCTCGTCGTTTTAAAATACCTGAAAGACAAATCAAACTCACTCATTAGTCTGTCAGCTTGTGCACTGAATGAAAATGACCCGTCCGAAGAAATGCTGAGATTAAGAGATGAGTTTATCATAAGTCCGTCGCCTATAGGTGCTGAATAGAATTTCTCATCACTGCTGCATTCGATATCATAAGCACTCAGGTCAACTTCCTTAATCTCAAGATAATCAAACCTTTCTTTTACCTCTTCAAAATCGTCAGCTGTAATTCTTCCTTTTTCCATACAAAGGTCGCACATATCCGCCACTACACGGGAATACAGCTCAAACTGTTCTTTGTCTTTGTGATCAACATAAGCAAAAACACTAAAAAGAATAGCAGTCAGGATTAATGAAAGAGAAAATGCAAATATCTTTATATTTCTCTTGAGCTTTCGATTATCGTCGAAAGGTTTGCTGAAAACTCTGATAACACATATCAGCAAAAACAGTAACATCAAAAATATTGCAGCCGTCAAAATTATTACAACAGCATAATCCATAACAGTCGGTGTAAACGGATGTGTAAGATTATCATATAAAGATCCTCCGACTGTCATACGGATAACATTGCCGAAACACCATATTGAAGGAACTTCCAATAAAAGAATGATGATTGACATTATCGTCGGGGCTTTTCGTTTAGTGTACATCGTAATCGCAATACCTGCCATTACCGTAATCAAAAGCGGAATCATTTCTCCCGACAGTACAATCGCATCCCTTGGCTGATATATTGAGGTAAAACATGATATCCAATAGCCTAATGTTATATCTGTCAAGACAATATCCAAAACCTTCAATATCGCCACAAAGAAGAATATCACAAGCAAAAATCTCTGCCAGCCTGAAAGCTTATGTAACTTCGCCATACTTTCACCTACGGTCGCAGGCTCTCCCATATCTTCGAGAGCTTTTTTATTTGCGGTTTCTTCGTCGTAGCCGATTTCCACATAAAAGTCGGCAGAGTCCTGCAGATGGCTTTCAAGCTCTGCACATATCGGTGCATGGAGCTTTTTATTTTTTATGTTCTGTCTGACGGTATTAAGATAATCATCAAAGTTGTATGTCATAAATCTTCCCCTATCTCTGAATCGCATATCTTTTAGAAGAACCTTATTGGGATGTACTCCCCTGTGTGATTCACGGTAGCATATATTCGCCCTCATTAATGATCGCCGCTTCTGTTATCTTTCCTGATTCTACCGATACCCAACTATATCCATAATTAGGATGTCCCTGTGTACCTATATGTGTAGAATACTCCACTATGTCTTTGTTCGAATAATATGTATATTCAAAATCCAAAGAATACTTTTTAATGACATCTGTAAATTCAGATGCATCATCCCACATTTCAACATTTTCGAATACATTTTCCGAACTTAATTTTTTACCAAACACCGAATCTGAAAAAGGAACCTTCAAAAGTAATATAGGGACATAACTCTGATAGTTATAAAGTGAACTATATTCTGCTGTTATAATAAATCTTCCGTCCGTTCTTGTGCTGATACTCACGTGCGGATGTGCCAATGATTTGCCGCCTATACTTGCAGAAATATAATAGTCGCAATAATTAGAGTCTGAAAAAATATTTACAGTGTTATCATACTCTTTGAATTCAAGATAATCGAAATGTTCGACCAACTGCTGAATATCATCTTTTGTTAACGTTTCTTTTTCCAGACAATAATCACATAAATCAGACAACACTTTGTCAAACTCTGCTTTTTCTTTGATATCAATCTGATGAAGATATGTTTTTGTTGCAACCGTTAATGTAAGAAGGATAGCTAAGAACGGGATCGATATGCGGTAAAAAATCCTTTTGAATTTCATCGTATTAACAGACGAAGAATAAATTTGCTTTCTTACCCGTGCACACATAAAAATTAAAAACATGGTGACAATCGCAGAGAGTGTCATTGACAGTATTTTTATCTTATCATTGAGATTTAAAGGGTATGCATCAAGCTCCATTGCAGTCAGAAACATTTCCCATTGTCCCGATAATTGTGATATCATTACGTAGAAAACGCCTGCGGTCGAAAATACTCCGGATACGACATATAAGGCAGACATAACAGCAGGCAAAAGTCTTTTATGGCGTAACGATAGAGTAAAACCGCCAAAACAAACAAACAACATAATTACAAACTCTTCGGCGAAAATATAAGTTAACGGAAAAATACTATTGGCAATAGAATAAAATATAGTTTCACAAATTTTAATAATAACGAACAAACAAAACAGAACTTCGATCAGTGTTTGTCCTACCGAAAGTTTATGCAGCTTTGCCATGTTTTCGCCGACGGTCGCAGGCTCTCCCATATCTTCGAGAGCTTTTTTATTCGCGGTTTCTTCGTCGTAGCCGATTTCCACATAAAAGTCGGCAGAGTCCTGCAGATGGCTTTCAAGCTCTGCGCATATCGTTGCGTGGAGCTTTTTGTTTTTTATGTTCTGTCTGACGGTGTTAAGGTAATCATCAAAGTTGTATGTCATATACACCGCCCCCTCTTCAGACTGTAAGAGGCTGAGTTCCGAGGCACATAACTTTTTCTACAGAATCCGAATACACCTTCCATTCGTCCGTTTTTTCCTGTAAAAGCTTTTTGCCTTTTTTAGTGATGTGATAGTATTTACGTTTTCTGCCGTCTACTTCCTGCCAATAGCTTTCAACCTGATGTTCCTTTTCCATAGCGTGTAAAATCGGATACAGCGTACCCTCATTGAGGTTGAAAACATCATCAGACGCTACTTTTATCTTCTTGACAATTTCGTAGCCGTACATATCTGATGAGTTGATGGCAGAGAGCACAAGCAAAGATGTACTGCCTTTTAATAATTCTTTACTAATTTTCATAATATTACCTCCATACATTTTAAATCTATGCATTGTAAATCTATGTATATATATTAGCAGAAGGTATGTGTATTGTCAATAGTTTTTATATTAAATGAAAGATGCTGTAAATACGTAGTTGTAGGGTTATTCAGAAATTATTTGTAGGACGTAACGCTCGTGGACACGGCATAAGATTCTTATCACCTCTCGATTTTCACCCCGACAAACCCGAAGTCAACGGAAAGGTAAAAAGAAAAAGGGTTGCGTGTTTCCACGCAACCCAAAATTTGATTAGTGTGTAGGATTATTCAACTGTGTATTCTACTGTACCAGCTTCAACCCAAGCACCGTTAACGCGTACCTTAACGATGATTGTGTTAAGGCCTTCGTTGTTTGCCCAAGCATTACCTGTGAATGAAAGGTCACCGTTATCAAGAACTGTAGCCTTTTCAGCATAGTAAGTTGTTGT
>JAGBFD010000115.1 GCA_017936645.1 Clostridia bacterium | reverse complement strand
GCTATGATTTCTGTTTGTTCCGCCTTTTGGTCTTCCCATTTCTTTCAGCTCCTTTTCTTTATCTTATCATAAAAAATGATGGCAGACACTTTTTTGTGTCTACCATCATTATACTATTTCAGGTTGGTTGTCAGCCGTGAGACTTTTTTCTTGACAAAGATTACAAAAAATAATAAAATAATTTAGAATAGGTATTTTTGCGATAAAATTTAGAATTTAACAAAACATATCGGAATTTAAATGTATATTATTCAACAGTTTTTGAAGGAAGTGACGGATTGGAAAAAGGGATTTCTACAGTAAAAGACCTCGTTCTTTTTGCTGCAGAAGAGTACAATGAAAAAGATTTCTGCAGATTTTTCAGAGAGTTTGAAATTTGCAGAAAAAGTTTCAGCGAATTCAGCGAGGATTGTCTTTCTGTCAGCAGATATATAAAAACTATAGAAAAGAAAAAAATGCATATCGCATTTATAGGAAAAACAAGTTATGAATACATAGCTTGTCTTACAGGTATGATCTGCAGCGGTAATGTTGTAGTTCCGTTCGATCCGAATATATCCGTTGATGAAGCTTGTCAGCTTTTTGAAGATGCTGATATCGAAATGCTTTTCTGTGAAGAGGAGTTTTCAAAGAAGGCGGACAAGATTGCAAAAAGATACAAACGGTTGCGTCAGATAGTTTCGCTTGGTGACTGGCGTTGGTTTGAAAAGATATTTAAAAAATATTCTTCAGAATCAGAATACGCCTCTTTGTCTGACGTTGAGATTGATCCTCAGGACTGTGCACTTATAATCTATACATCAGGCACCACAGGAGACCGTAAAGGTGTCATGCTTTCAAACGGCAACCTTGCTTCTAACTCCTGCTATGACTCGTATAAGTCGAGAGACGAAGAGGTCAACCTTTCACTTTTGCCGATGCACCACGTTTTTTGTTATGCTTGTGATGTGCTGAAGAATCTTTACGACGGAAGCACGATTTGTCTCAACGGTGCTCTCATCAGCCTTTATAAAAACTTGCTTGCTTTTGAACCGACCGTGGCACGAATGGTACCGCTTATCTGCAAGTCTGTTCTTACAAAAATTAAGATAGCTGAGAGAAAACATCCTGAACTTTCAAAGCGTGAAGCCGCAGAACTTGTTGTCGGTAAAAATTTTACGAGAATTATTGCAGGAAGTGCTTTTTTAAGCGGAAATCTTATCGATGAGTTTGCAACTTACGGTATTACTGCACGTCAGGGATACGGAATGAGTGAATGCAGTCCGAGAATTACCACTTCGGATTTTTCTGAAGATAACAAGTATTCAAACGGTGCTCTTCACGGTGTAGATGATGTAAGGATTGTTGACGGTGAGATTCAGGTCAGGGGACCCTCTGTTATGCTCGGATATTACAAGAAACCCGAAAGGACAGCAGAAGCATTTACAGAAGACGGATATCTTCATACAGGTGACCTCGGCTATATAGAAAACGGTCACATCTATCTTGTCGGCAGAAAGAAAAACCTTATAATTCTCTCGAATGGTGAAAATGTTTCTCCCGAAGAAATTGAAAATAAATTTGTCGATGACGGAATTATAAAAGAAATCATTGTTTTTGCAGAAAAAGATGCTATCGTTGCTGAGATTTATCCTGATGACCAACTGACAGCGGGTATGACAGCTGAAGAAATTTCAGCTCAGCTCAGCAATATTGTCGACAGAGTAAACTCAATGCTTAAAACGGACAGACAGATTCATACTTTCAGAATAAGAGAAAACCCGTTTCCGAGAACATCAACGGGTAAAATAAAAAGAACCCAATTCAACTTTGAGGAGGATGCACAGAAATGATAGTTGCAACATTACCTGACGGTAAGAAAGTCAAAGCGTATCCCTTATCAAGCTCCCAGCAGATGATGTATCTTATGTCACTCAAGTACGGCTCGGGTTATCCGGTAAATAACATCGGTTGCGGATATTACTGGAAGGGTGACTTTGACAGAGAGATTATGAAAGAATCTATTTACGAGGCGATTGAACGCTGCGATACTATGCGTCTTCGTTTTGTAAAAGGCAAGAAGCTTCAGGTTTTACAGTATGTTACACAAAAAAGCGAATTGAAAGTTGAAAACTGGGACTATACTGAGATGACCGTTGAAGAAGCTGAGGAGAAACTTACTTCTTTTTCGAGACAGAATATCCCGATGTTTAACTGTGAGCTTCACAGAATCGCAATTATAAAGTTCGCAAAAGGCTACCATGGTCTTTTTATGAGAATTCAGCACCTTGCGATGGATGCTTATTCAGTTAAGGTTTTCATAAACGATATATTTGAAATATATAACAGCAAAGTAAACGGAACAGCTTATCCGAAGCCGATGCGTCCGTATATTCCCGTACTTGAAAAGGAACTTGAGTACGAAACAACAGAGCAGTACGAGGAAGATAAGAAGTATTGGTTTGATTCTCTTGCAAAGACTAAGGAGCCGGTTTTCACCGACTATATGCTTGAAAACCGTCTTAAGGAGCAGCAGAAGAAGCAGTTTGACAAGCACTATGCTGATATCCATTCAGGTACACCTGATGCTTATGCGATGAAGTTCAGCATGACTGACAGAGATAGTGCGAAGATTATGAAGCTCTGCGAAGAGAACAATCTTTCGATCAACTCTGTGATTTCAATGGGTGTAAGAACAGCACTTTCCTGCTTTAACGATAATCAGGAAGACGTTTCTTTCAAAATGATCATAAACCGACGCGGCACGATTGCTGAAAAGAAATCAGGCGGTCTGAGAATTAACTTTATGCCGATGAGAAGTATCGTCACACCTGATGAAACATTTACTCAGGCAGTAAACAAAATTTCAGAAGTACAGAATGAAATGTATCGCCATTCAAGTCTCAGCTTCCTTGATACACTTAAAGAAAGACATAAGTCTATGCCTAAAGAGGCTAAGTTTGACTCGACATATGACAGTTTCTGTCTCTCATACCAGCCGTATATGAAAGTGGCTTCTATCAGCGATGAGATGGAAAAGAGTGTGAAGAGCATCTGGTACAATAACGGAGCTACGATGATCCCTCTTTACGTAACAGTCAAACACAGATCAATCGGTGCAGGTCTCGACTTTATCTTTGAGTACAGAACTGAGCCTGAGGCAACGTACGATCTGAAGATATTATTTGAAAAAATTAAGCGTACCCTCTTGATCGGAGCAGAAAATCCTGATATAACAGTAGGGGAAATACTTGAAACAATCGCACTTAAAGATGCAGAAAGGAACGGTAAAACGGAATGTCAAAGTTCGAATCACTTGTTGAAATCCTTGAAAACTACGTTGAAGCTGACGAAATCAAGAGTGAAGACAGTTTTAAGCTTGATCTCGGATTAAGTTCATTTGACACGATGTGTCTTGTGGGCGATATAAAAAATGAGTTTGGCGTCGAACTCAAGGCTGTTGATTTTGTTAATTACAAAACAGTCGGAGAGATGGCAGCACACCTCGAAGAAATCTGCAAGTAAATAAAGCACAAAAACCATCGGAATTAACCGATGGTTTTTCTTTTGCCTGATGATGTTTGTTATCTCCAGTTAAACGGGCGGAGCATAAAGTCGACATCCTCTTTGTTTTCGGGAATGAGACCGAATGATGAAACTCTGTTTATATTATGAGCTTTGAATGCATCATAGAGTTCTTCGTTAGCCTTTAGTCTGAACGGGTTGAGGAAGAAGTACTCACCGAGGAACTGATTAGCTTTGAAATATTCCCAGCTGAGATTTGCTACTTCTACGTTAAAACGCTGTTCGTCGGTGATGTCTGCATTAAGTGCTTTTTTCCACAGACGGTCGAGCTTTGAAATAGTGTGGATCGGATAGTATCCTGACTGATAGTGCCAGTCAAAGTCAAATGCGTGAGCAGTTGCGGCAATCTGTGCAGTCTGGATGTCAAGAATTTCCTTGATGTAGGGTGCTGCATCTTCGCCGTAATATGCGTTGATGAAGTTCATCATATGATACTCAACGTCACAGTTTACATCCCATTGAAGCTTAGTAAGAAGGTAGTTTCTCAGCTCATTGAATGCTGCATAATGACCGTCACCGCAGTTGTAGATGTAGCCCGTGATGCCGATATCGTGCATATACTGCATAGTCGACTGCATAGTGCCGAAGTTTGAGAAGAACTGAGCTACATTGAGAAAGTTGATCGTATAATCATAAATGTATGTAGTCTCGGCGACCTTTGTCCAGTTGAGGAAATCTTCGGCAATTCTCGGCTCATACTCACCGTAAGCCGTGAGCAGAGTTTCGTCCTGTACGTCTTCGTGTCCGCACTCTGTCAGCGGATGGCTTCGGCAAGCAGAGTGAAGTCCGCATAGGACAGGAGCGACATTTTTATTACACTTGAGGCTCAAATCCTGCGGAGGTCTTTCTGTCTCGAGGTAAGCAAAGAACGTGAACATAAAATCAGGATAGTCTTCGTCGAGTGCATCTGCAAGATTGTTTGTAAATATGAGAGTGGGAGCACAGATGCTTCCGTACTTTTCGTAAAGAGCTGTACAGCTTTCACAGCGACAATAGTTCGCATTATCTTTCTGACCAATGTGAACATATTTTGCCCCCATCGTATTTGCTTCTATCGCAGCTCTGACACTTTCAATTGTGATATCAAGCACATCAGGATGCGAAAGACATACATGATCTGTCGAGCGTGTACCGTCCTCCTGAAGAGCAAAGTACTCAGGATGCTCTGCAAAAAGTGAATCTGGAACGAGAGACGGGAGAGAAGCGTCCCAAACAACATATGTCAGAGCACCACCGTGAGCTGTGGCAGGTTGCCAGAAAGATACATTCATCTTTGTTCTCGCCCTGTGAGCGTCGTTTGTGCCTGCACAGTCATTTCTTCTGACAGAAAATGAAGGTTCAACGGTTCTGTCGATATTGGCATCGATTACGATGTCCTCGTTTTCAGGTACAACCTCAAGAGTAGGAGTGAACCAACGCACACCAAGATACTCTTCAAGGAAAGTATAGACACCGTAGAGAGTTCCTCTGCTGTCTGCACCGGCAATGATGAAATAATCTCCGTCAGAATAGAGTCTGAAACCGTCAGCTTTGATTGAGGTGCGGTCGATTGCGACTATCTCTTTTTCAAGCTCTGTTTCACCCACAAGGATTGCTTTCGCGGAATCGGGAAGATCATTTTCGGTAATGATACTCAGTTTAGCTCCGCTGATTTTTTCTATGTATGTCTGCAACTCATTTGTTGCGGTTACGATACATTCGTCAGGATTTTCAGCTGTGACGATGCGGTAATCGGAAACTCCGTCGTTGACTATTATCATTTCATCGATGACTGAGGGAGGAGTATAATTTCCACCACCGTAATCAACATTTTTGTCCACGGGAATAATACCCATCGAAAGAAAAAGTACTTCGACAACGCAAAGCAGAGCTTTAATATACTCTAACATAAAGAACCTCCTTTAGTTTGCTTTTTTCGACATTGTGAATACAAGTTCACCGCCGCCCATAAGCTGTTCGTGTGTGATGTAGCATCCGTCGAGATCGACACCGTTAAGCCTGACGGACTCAACGTAAACATTTTTCTTGCTCTGGTTAAGAGCAGTTACTTTCAGGGTTTTTCCGTTGGCAAGTGCGATTTCTGCACTGTCAAGGTTAGGTGAGCCGAGCCAGTATTTGTCTGAGCCTGCAAGCGGGTAAAATCCCATTGCGGAAAATACGTACCATGAGCTGAGTGTGCCGCCGTCATCATTACCGTCAAGACCGTTGATGTCGTCGCTGAAACGGTTGTCAAGTGTCCAACGTACCCATTTCTGAGTCAGATCAGGTCTGCCTGCATTCGCGAAAAGATACGGTGTATGGATATCGTGTTGGTTACCGATCCAGAAGCCGTGGCCGGGATCAATTGCTGCACGTGAGAGGGAAGCGTCCTTCATAAACTTGTTAAGCTCCGCAACAAAATATTCCTCTGAGCCGAAAAGTTCAATCATACCGTCGATGTCGTGGATAACACTCCAACGCCATTGTCTTGCGCTGCCTTCGCTGTAGCAGGCAGCAAATTTTTTGATCATAACCGCATCGTAGAAAGATGTGATGTAAGGGCTGAAATTCCATACGAATGATCCGTCAGAGTTTCTTGCCTGGAAGTATTTTGTTTCAGGGTTGAAAACGTTTTTATAGTACATTGCTTTCTCAGCATATTTCTGAGCGTCTTCTGCTTTTCCGAGCTGTTCTGCAAGAACGGCTATCGCATTATCTTCCCAAGCATATTCAAGAGTAAAGCTGACAGACTCTTCACCGTTTGCAAGGTCGTCGGGAATGTATCCGTACTCGTTATACTCTTCAATGAAATTACGTCCTGATTTATGAACAGGGTTTTCTGATGTGTTTTTCATACACTCATAAAGAGTTTCTACATCAAAGTCACGGTATCCCTTAAGATAACTTTCCGTAATCATAATGTTTGTCGGGTCACCGTGCATCGAAGAGGCATAGCCTGCACCCATAGGCCATCTCGGGATTACTCCTCCTGTTTTTGCCATCTCAACGAGACTGTTAAGACAGTCGTTCTGGATTTCAGGCTCGATAAGGGTATAGAGAGAATGTGTGTTACGGCAGGTATCCCAGAGTGACATATCAGTTCTGTAAGTATAGCCGTCCGCTACGTGAATTTCTTTATCAAAGCCGAGATATTCACCGTTTACGTCGGTGAAATCCGTCGGCATTATCATACTGTGATACAGAGCGGTATAGAAAACTGTTTTGATTTCTTCGTCTGGACTGCTGATCTTGATTTCTGAAAGGTTTGTATCCCAATTTTCGACAGCTTTATTTCTCACACCGTCAAAGTCGAGACCGTCAGTTTCCGTTTCAAGATTGAGTTTTGCATTTTCAACGCTTACAAAACTGATTGCGAGTTTGAGCTCAACACTACTATCTTTTATATTGCCGAAGTTGATATCGATACCGAGATCGGTGGGATCGCCTGTGATATCACAGGATTTGATTTCTTTGTCTGCTTTTGCAGCGAAATATACAGGCAGTCCTTCGTATCTGTCAGAGAAAGCAGCATAGATTATACTGCCACCAGTGATGAGGCCTGTATCTTTATCGTAATCGGCAAAGCCGCTGTCTGCACGGTATTTTTCTACGGTACTTGTAACGTCGAGGTACAGACGTGCATCTTTTGAACTTCCGAAGGTGTATCTGTGGACACCTGTATGGTTATCAGCAGTAAGCTCAACAAGACAGTCGAGTGTCTGAAGATAAAGGGCATAGTATCCCGGTGAGGCTACTTCATTTTTATGAGAGTAAGGGATGACGTTGGCTTCATTATTTCCTATGGCAGGAGTTATACGGAAAATCTGATAGTCTTCAGCACCTGTTCCCGAAAGACGTGAATGACTGAACCCTCTTATGTGTGCATTTTCGTAATAATATCCTGAGGTGTTGGTTTTTACTATGTATGCACCACCGACAAAGGAGGTATCGGGACCGAGCCTTACTGCACCGAAAGGGACACAGGCTGCAGGGCTCAACATTCCGCAAGCCCACGGTGTACCGCCTGTACCGATAAACGGGTCAACGTACTGTGTATATTCACCTACAACGGGTTCAGGCATTTTAACGGGTTTTATAGCAATACCGTTAAAAAGTCCTGCAAATGCAGTTTCGATGATGATGAATACAGAAACGATTATTCTGATAATTGGCCACATATAAATCCCTCCAAATATCTGTATAATTCAACTATATATTAGAAAAGAAAAAAAGTCAAATATTACTATTAAAGAAAAAAGCACAGGCAGTATGAAAACTGTCTGTGCTTATGTGATTATTTAATGAGGTCGTAAAGTCTGTCACGGTGAGTTGTGGTTCTTTCACCGAAGAAATCGTCGGTTCTTTTCTTGTAGACCGGTTCAGCTTCAAAGTTGTTTTCAGCAAGTTTTCTCAGAGAGTTGAGTAAATCAGCTGCGTTCAGAGTGATGTCTCCGAAACCTTCTTCAAGAGGAAGATCGAGCTTTGAGTAGCCGTGAGTCAGACCCTTGCGGAACTGATCGTAATCAGGTACAAAGTAGATTATGGGTCTGCTCAGATAAACGAAATCAAAAACAACTGAAGAGTAGTCCGTAATCATAGCAAGGTAGTTCTGCATATTGATTTCATCACGGGTGATGTTTATTCTCGGATTGTCTACCTCAAAGTATTTGTTGTAATCGCTGAAAATAGGATGATTCTTGAAATCAAGAGTCAGATCGTATTTTTCAAGCAGATCAGCAAGTTCCTTTGAATTAAGGAAATTATTGATTTCGTTATAGAATGGTGAATCAAGGAATTTATCGACAAGCAATTCACGTGAGTTGTCAATGTATTCACCGATAAGATTCTTTCTCCATGAAGGTGAGAAAAGAATCTTGCGCTGAGCTTTTTTTGTAACATCTATCGTATCAAAGCGAGGCATTCCGCTGTAAAGGAGATCAGATTCTTTGAAACGGTAAATTTCACAGAAGTTCTTTCTCTCAAATTCAGATGAAATGACGACCTTATCGACATTTGATTTTTCCTTCGTGTACATAAACGGAAGGTTTGCGTGAAGAACACCGTGCTGAAGATAGATTATGTCAAGATCCATCATATCATAGTACCATCTTAAAGGAAGGTTTCCGTAGGGGCTGATAATGGAAATTGAGTTGAAAGATGTCAGAACCTTTCGGGCATTAAGGAAAAGAATTCTGTGCTTCAGACTTTTAAAGTCAACAAGATATTTTCTTTGTGCAAAGGTAAAGTATTTACTTTTATCCTTCAGGTTGTCGACGATGTAATATCTTTTGACTCCGTCTTTGATCTCAAAGTCATGGAGAAACTGATAATAGGCATTATCAAAGATATTTTCTCTGTCGCAATAGAGCCAGATTTCCTGATTGTTACGTAAAAACTTGGCAGTTTTTCTGTATATAAAAGCGTTTTTGTTTTCTCGGAGTACCGTAAGGTCGGCTGCATTGGATACAGACTTGAGTTTTGCGGGGTTGTCTTCTTTTGTTATGAAAATATTTTTAGAGTTTTTATCAAGCTCTACAATGTATTTGCCGCAGGCTGCGGTACTTCTGTTAGAGTTTATGACACACTTGAAACTGAAAAACGGAGCAGGCTTTACAAATGTGTTTTTGATTTTAAGTCTGAAACCTATAAAGTTCTGCTCAGAAAGTTTTATATCAAGGTTAAATCCGCCAAAGTTGTTTGTAACGGATTTGGCTTTATAACAACTGAAAAGTGTATCGTGCAGTTCAACTCTGTGAAGGCTTGAACCGTCATCATAGTAAAGCTCGGTTTCGCTGTAGGGGATAGCTCCGTTTTTTACATAACCGGAGATATTAAGGGTTTCGCCTGATATGCGTAAAGTGTCAAAGACGATAGTGTGCGGCTGCGAAAACCACAGAAGGTCATTACTGTAAGCACTCAAATGCGAAAAACTTACAGAGTAGTCAAAGTCAATCTCTTTCAATTTCATAAAACACTCTACGTGATATGGATCAACGTAAATTGAATTTGCGATGACTTCGTTATCAATCATTGAGAGGATTTCTTTCACGGCTGAAAGCTGCTTGTTTTCTGTTTCGGTATCAGAATGAGAGATGAGCATATCAGAGGTGATTCGCCAATCAATATTATAAACCACCATTGACTGTGCTGTGGGATGAGGTCTGCCGTCAGCTGTAGCGAGGACAGAGAGAAGTTTTCTGAAAAAACCGATGTATTGGTCAAAGCAGTAGTACGGGTCGTTATAAACAGAACTTGCGGAGCCTGAATGTCTGAAATAGGTGTAGACAGCTTCCTTTACAAAACCGAACTTCTGCTTACGTGAGATCCAGGTGAAGATGAAAAGCTGATCTTCACCGAGAGTGAGTGACTCGTCAAAAAGGATGCGTTCATCGGGTCCGACGTTTTTGACACAGACATTCATAGTGGTTTGTATCATATTCGGGTCGCTGTTGATATCGTATACGCCTGTGTGATCGATGACATCATAACGCTTGTGTGTAGTGATTTTTCCTGTTTCGCTGAGGTAATCAATTTTGTAAGTAACGAGGTCGACTTCATTTTGATTAGCCTCGAAAAAAGTATAAATATCCTCAAGAGCATTTTCGGAAATTGAGTCGTCGGCATCAAGGAAAAGGATGTACTTGCCTTCTGCGAGTTCAAGACCTTTGTTTCGTGCAGACGATACACCGCCGTTTTCTTTTTTGAAGTAGAGAATATTACTGCAGTTTTTCTGCAGCTGACGGCAGATCTCGTCACTTCTGTCAGTTGAACCATCGTTTATGAATACAACCTGAAAGTCAGAAGAGCTCATTGTCTGCTTGTTAAGACTGTTCATACAATTTTCCAGATGTTTTTCACAGTTATAGACGGGTATAATAACTGAAATTTTATAAGCGAAATCCGACATCATAACAAATCCTTCTCTTGAAATTTTCTACCTTTCATTTTACAATATCAAAAACAAAAAATCAACACATAAAACTCAAACGAAATTATAAATACAAAATTATTTTCACAAATTGACAATTCATCAGTTGAGTAATATAATAATCAGTAAATAAAAGGCAGGATAAGGAAAGGGGAAACGGTATGATTTTCTACATTGGTATTCTGGCACTTGCATGTGTGTACGGAATGAAAATTTTTGGTTTCAGAGAGTTCAACAAGGACTATCTTTCAAGGGATAATACTACTGCGGTCAAGGGTATATTCGTTGTACTTGTTTTTATGAGCCATTTCCTGCAGTACTATAAAATGTCTGGTCCGTTTGATGTGCTTTATAAAGAGATAAGACTGTTTTTGGGTCAGCTCGTAGTGGTAATGTTTTTGTTCTATTCAGGCTACGGTATATATGAGAGTATCAAGCGTAAAGGCACCTCGTACGTCAAAAGTTTTCCTAAGAACCGGGTACTGAAAACGTTGTTCCATCTTGATCTCGCAATACTGATTTTCTTCATAAGAAACCTGATAATGGACATTGAAATGACAGTTCCAAAGGTTTTACTTTCTCTTATCGGTTGGACTTCTATAGGAAACAGCAACTGGTTTATGTTTGCGATCCTTGTTTTATACATTATCGTTTATGTAGCATTTCTTGTATTTAAAAAGAATAAGGTTCTGGGTATTGTGGCTACTACGGCACTTACTGTCGTGTATATTATATTGATGAAAGAGTTTTCGGGAATGGATGCGTACTGGTACAACACGGTATTGTGTCTTCCTTTAGGTATGTGGTATTCGTGTCTCAAGGACAAGATCAATGCGGTGATGATGAAAAACGACATCATCTATCTGGCGATAACAGCTGTGGTTGCAGCAGTGTTCCTGCTCGTTCACAACAACAAGCGTGAACTTCCCGTATATATACTCTGGACGATTATGTTCACACTTCTTGTCGTGTTCGGAACCATGAAAGTAAATCTCGGCAACAAAGTTCTGTACTGGCTCGGAAATCATGTGTTCAGCGTGTATATTCTTCAGAGACTGCCGATGGCACTTTTTGCAAAGATTGATTTTATCGCAGCTGAAAGAGAGTATTTCTTTGTCCTTTCTTTTGCAGCGACAGTCATACTCGCTGAGCTCTTCGACAGAGGCACGGGAGCACTTGATAAACTTATATTTGACAGAAAAAAGAGACCTGCAAAAGCAGATCTCAAAAAGGTTTAAAGTGATTTGATTTTATCCCGGTATTTCTCAAGGAAGGCTTCGTTAACGGCATCTCCGCCGTCAACGTTACTGCTTGAAAAGACTTCGGGGATGAATCCGTCATCAAGCATTTTTTCAATGCAACCTGCTACAACAGCATTAAGTATCGCTGCGCCTGCACTTGTTGATGTGGGTGCAGCGTTTCTTTTTATCTCATCGAAGTAAACACTCGCATCACCTACACAGCCCATATTATCAAGAACTATGTCAGCAAATTCGTAGAGTTTTTTACCACTCGGATGACGTGAGGACATACTTTTTGAGTGATTAAGGTTTGTGAGAGCAATGACGGTAAGTCCGTTTTCCTTTGCAAGCTGAGCCATATCGACACATACACCGTTTCTGCCTGAGTTTGAAATGATAACGATAATATCATTCTCTTTCATCGAGTAGCAGTCAAAAAGCTTCTGAGCGTAGCCTTCAAGTCTTTCAAACTCTGTGCTTTTTGAAGCAGATATGTGAAGCATAAGATCCTCTTCAAAAACAGGCTGTATTTTAACAAGACCGCCTGCTCTGTAAAAAAGCTCTTCCGCAAGCATATGTGAATGACCTGTTCCGAAAAGGAAGATGTTGCGGTCGTTTTCGAGAGCGAAAGCAAAAGCCTCAGCGGCTTTTTCGATTGAACCGAGCTGATTTTTCATGATTTCATCAAAGACACGTGAGAGGTTTTCGAGATATTCAAGCGGTTTGTTCATAATCATTCTCCGTCCGTTTTGATTGCGGCAAAAACAGCACCGTACTCAGGTGCATATTCAAGCACATTTATTTTTGTTGAAGGGAACTTCTCGTTGATATTTTCTGAAAAATATTTCCTGAACTTTTCACAGTTCTGAAAAATCCCGCCCCACAAACCGAGTGGTGTACCTGAGGGCATCTGCAAAAGCAATGCCGAAACCGTATTTGCAAGGAGTTGGGCATGGTTTCTGATGATTGCATCTGCAACACCGTCGTTTTCGGCACAGTCAAAAAGAAGGTGAGTGAGCTTTGCGATTTCGCTTCTCGGCATAGGCGGATCGTAGAAAATGTCGATAAGATCATTTATATCGTCAATCTTATAGTAATCGAGTACAGCTTTTGTGAGAGAAGTTTTTTCTGCGCTTCCCTCGTAACCGCAGATGGCTGCTCTGAGGGCATCTACAGACATAGAATAACCTGATCCCTCATCACCGAGGATGTAACCCCAACCGCCTGTATGGATAATTTTTTCGTCAGGAAGTCTGCCGACTGCCATTGAGCCTGTGCCGCTTATAACCATAGCTGCCGCACCGTCACATCTCATTGCTTCGAGCCCGATGTAAACGTCACTGTCCATTGTTACTTTATCACAGTCAATTATTCCTGCACAGAACTTTCTGGTAAAGTTATCATCAGCACGGTCTGATATTGCGGACATACCGATAAATGCTGCGTTGAGTTTGATATCATTTTCAGCAAGGACACCGTCAACAGTCTGCCTGAGATTTTCTCTTGCTGTTTCCATTCCTACGGAATTGTAGTTGATACTTTCACCCACAAAACGTGAAATGAGGTGAGCGTTTTCGTCGCAGAGGATTGCGGTTGTTTTAGTTCCGCCGCCGTCTATTCCGAGATAATACTTCATAAAGCTGCCTCCTGACAATTAAAACTTCAGACCGAAAGCTATGTCGTCACCGGACTTTTCGATGAAATCAAATCCGTATTTGTTATAAAAACCCTGTCCGATTTCGTTCTGTGCTCCTACGGTGAGCATGACACCGCACACATTTTTTTCTTTCAGGTGCTTTTTTAATGTATTTACCAGCATATGTCCTATACCTTTACGATGATATTCAGGAAGGACGTCAATGTGCAGGTGAGCAGGGTACTCTTCCTTATATTTCTCCTGAAGTACAGTTGAACCGATTGCACCTTTTTTTGCGTTGAAGCCCCATACGACGAGGTCTTCGTCAAGGCGGGGAACATATTCTTCAAGAAATACTTTTCTGTATTTGTCATAGTTTTCCGTGCATATGATGTAAGCGATTGCTTTGTCGTCATCATCTGCAGCAACAAAACAGTTATGACCTTCATTTTCAATATAATAGTTACAGTATGTTGTAAGTATATAGTGCGATTCGTCGGGAGTCATTCTGCACGGTCCCTCGCTGTTAAGGCAGATAAAACGCACATTTTCCTTGTCTTTTTCTTCAAAAGGTCTTATAATCATATTGTAATCTCCTGTTTTAGAAAATACTGTTTGTAAAATCTTAACATTAAAACACATAAAAATCAACTTATGGAGGTTGTTTATGGTAAAAAATTTTTTCACAACTGTTTTTGAAGAAAACAATGTTGAAATAACCGTTAAAAATGACAAGTCAAAAGATCTCTGCTACTGTGAAAAAACAAGCAGAGTAACTGACGAAAAGTATATACTTGAAGTGTCTGAAAAAAACGGTAAAATGTCTGTCGATATAGTGTGCTCAGGAGACAAGAGTGAGTTTTACGCTCTTTGCGATATTGCACACAGAGTTGAGAATGGTGTGCTTTGTGAAGGAAGATTTGTTTGTTCACCGCTTTTTAAGACAAGAGGATATATTGAGGGCTTTTACGGTGTCCCATGGAGTCACGAGAAGAGAAAGTCCGTTATGCTTCTTATGGCAAAAAACAGGATGAATACGGTTTACTATGCACCAAAGGATGACGATTACCACAGAGAGCTGTGGCGTGACCTTTACCCTGAAACTGACCTTTTAAAGCTCAAGGAGCTTGTGGATCTTGCAAAGGAAAACTATATGGACTTTTATTGGTGCATTGCACCGGGTCTCTCGATGAAATATTCCGATCCCGCGGAGTTTGAAACACTTCTTGAGAAGACCAAACAGCTTTATTCTATAGGCATCCGTCACTTCGGACTGCTTCTTGACGATATCGATGAAGAGCTTGCCTTTGAAGAAGATAAAGCAATGTATGGTGAAACTGTCAATGCGCACATTGACCTTATTGAAAAGTACCATAATGCAATCCTTGCTATGGATGAGAATATGAAACTGACGATATGTCCTACACTTTACAACGGAGTCGGTGATGAATATTACATATCAAAGCTCGGACAGAACATATCACCGCTGATCTCGATTTTCTGGACAGGTAAAGATATTTGCTCAAGAGAACTCAGGAGTATGGATGCGATTAAATTTGTAGAGTGTACGCGTCACAAACCGCTTTATTGGGATAATTACCCCGTGAATGATATGTCGATGTTCAACGAAATGCACATTTCTCCCATAATTAACAGGGATGCAGATTTGTGGAAGTATTCCGAAGGTATAATTTCCAACTGTATGGAATATGCAGAGTGTTCAAAGATACCGCTTATTACGTTTGCGGACTACCTTTGGGACAGCGAAAGTTATGACCCCGACACTTCGTGGGAAAATGCAATACGTCAGGTTGTGGGCAAGCAAGATGAGAAAAAATTTATCGTATTTGCTGATCATCTGTATATTTCCTGCCTCAAAGACGAACCATCAAAGAGAATGAAAAAATACTTTGCTGAGGTTATGCGACTTCTGAAAACAGGTGAAACTGAAAAAGCGATAATACTTGCTGAAAAATACATTGCAAAAATGAATGAAGCCTGTGATTATCTCAGGCAGGATTTACCGATATGTGACGAGCTGAGAAAGTGGAGCGAAAAGTTCTTCGTCGCTTGTGAGATATTCGAAAAGCTTATCGCAGTTCTGAAAAATAAAACAGACGAAAACATTAAAGCTCTTTATGATGCCATCGACAGATATGATTCAATGCCTGTCAAAATCGCAGAGGAAATGAATATGAAGCTTTTCCTCGGAATAATGTTCGGGGTGTGAAATGGCTTCAAGTAAAGCGTATCTGGATTTTATTCTGGATCAGCTTTCTGATCTGGAAGGCATATCGTACAGAGCGATGATGGGAGAATACATTATCTATTACAAAGGGAAAATTGTTGGCGGTATATACGATGACCGATTGCTCGTAAAACCTGTAAAATCAGCTGTTTTGCTTATGCCCGATGCAAAGTATGAAAAACCGTACGAGGGAGCAAAAGAAATGTTGATGGCAGATAATGTTGACGATAAAGAGTTTTTGTCAAAGCTTTTTATTGCGATGTATCCCGATCTCCCCGAACCTAAGAAAAAAGACAGATGAATTCGGGTTTGACGAATTGTTCTGAATTTATTTTGTAGGGCGTGACGCTCGTCGACACGCCGTAAGATTCAGCAGAATATCGGCACGTCGTAAACGTCGTGCCTACAAACACAATCCGAGCGAGGTCGTAGGGGCAGATAGCATCTGCCCGCCAATTTCGTACAGAATTTAGCGGGAACATAATATGTTCACCTACGAAATCAATCCAATCGGGATCGTAGGAACGGGCGTCCTCGACCGTCCGTTAATACAGCAGAATCTGCGGACCGTCCGGGAGGCCGGTCCCTACACACACAGAGTTAGATTGTGCGAAATAAAACACCCCTACAAACCCGAATTTGTCGGGATAATAAAAGATGCTGCAAAAAACTTTTTAGTTTTCTGCAGCATCTTTATTTTTTATAATCTTTTAAATATTTTTTTCGAACTTCACAAGATCCTCGATTGTTGGCATTGAGCTTTCAGCACCCATTCGGCTGACAGCGACAGAACCTGCCTTATTTCCCATATCGCAGGCAGCGTAAATATCACCGCACTTTTTATATTCGAGTGCAAGTGCTGCCGTGAAACAGTCGCCTGCGGCTGTCGTGTCCACAACCTTGCTTTTATATGCAGGAATTATTTTCAGATTTTCTCCGTTCCACACGCTGCAACCTCTTGAACCGAGCTTCAGGACTACATATTTCGCTCGGCTTCGCTCCATAATGATTTTTGATGCTTCAAGGATAGAGTTTTCGTCAGCAGGAAACATTCCTGACAAAGCTTCGGTTTCGTTTTCGTTAGGGGAGATGATTGTAGCTCCTTGCATCCTTTCAAGGTTGAAGTTTTTTGCAGGTCCGCAGTCGATGACTGTAGTGATGTTCTGCGAAATCGCTTTGTTCACGCACTCAACAACAGCGTCTTCACTCGTTTCAAACTGTACAAGCAAAAGATCCAGACTTTCGTCAATGCAGTCTGCGGCTTCTTGAGGGTCGATTTCTGCATTAGCACCCTCGTAGACGATGATTCGGTTTTTACCCTCACCGTCGATGATGATTGTCGCCATTCCTGTCTGTGAACCGTCAGTTCTGACACAAGAGGAATTGATACCGTTCTTGTTAAGATTTTCAACGAGCTTTTTGCCGTTTGTATCGTCGGCAACTTTGCCGATCATCTTTGTCTGTGCACCGAGTCTTGCGAGTCCCGTAGCCTGATTTGCACCCTTACCTCCGCAGGCGTAACCGTAGTCTGTGCCGAGCACGTTTTCTCCTACGTCGGGAACTTTTTCCATATTGAGAATTATATCCATATTGATACTGCCCATTACAGCAGCACGGATGTTTTTATACATAAGCTCCTCCTCAAAGGACAGCTCTGAAGCTGTCAGCGGATTCTTTCATATCTTTTCCTTTTATGAAAAGACTGCTTGTGCCGAGGACAAAAATTTCTGCCCCGACTTTACTGAGCATCGCACCGTTTTCGGGGCTGATGTTGCCGTCAACCTCGATGGGAATATCATGCCTGCCGAGATTGTCGAGAAATTTTCTCGTCTTTGAAACCTTTTCTTTTGCACCTGCAAAGATTTTCTGACCTGCAAATCCCGGACTTACGGTCATAACAAGTGCCATATCGATGTAATCTATGAGATGCTCGTAACAGTTGACAGGAGTTTGCGGATTGAGTGCAAGTCCTGTTTTACAGCCCTTGTCACGAATTTTTGAAAGTGTACGCTGTGCGTGAATGTCGCTCTCATAGTGGATGCAGATGTAATCATCCTTGCCGAGATTCATCATATCGATAAACTCAGCAGGATTGTTCACCATCATATGAACGTCAAGAGGGATATCCGTAATCGATTTGATTGCATTGATCATATCAAAACCGAGTGTGATATTCGGCACAAAGCTACCGTCCATTATATCGAGGTGAAGCAGGTCAATTCCTGCTCTTTCGAGCTCTCTGACGGAGTTCCTGATATCGAGCAGATCAGCACACATAACGGAAGCGGATAAAAGTTTTTTCATAGCAATCAACCCTTTGTCTGAATATGCCTTTATTGTATCACGTCTTAACATAAAATCAAGTTTATTTCTGAAAATCCGCTATCGACAAATATTTGCTGATATGCTATACTGAAACGGTACACGGTAAGTTTACCGAAAAAACAGAAAAGGAAAATGTTTATGAAAAAACCTACTTTTTATCTTGGAGAATTCATACAGCGTGACAAAGTTTTTATCACGGCTGAAAACGGTGTCGATGTCGAGAATGTAAAAGCAGTAGCATTCGAAGGAGAGACACTTTATATCGCACAGCCTGAAGGTGTAGTTGAATATATTGACGGAAAAGCAAAGCTTCTTGCTTTCAAGGCTTCAACTCTTTTTGCAAGAAAAGGCAGACTCTATGCAGCGATAGGAAATGCACTTGCCGAAATCAAAAAAGGTAAGGCAAAGAAAATTCAGGAGTTTGACTCTCCCGTTGTCGATATCTCAGTAGCACTTGATGAGTCAATGTGGCTTGCTACGGAGGACGGACTTTACAGACTTGACGGTGAAGAGTTCGTCAGAATTATGGATGTGCCTGAGGCTACAGTATGCCTTGCAGCACTTGATAATAAAGCGAAGTACGCTGAGACAGTTTTTGTAGGCTCAACTGTTGAAGGTCTTCTTTCAATGAAGGGTAAGCGTCGCCATTGGGCAGAGCTTCTTCCTGATATAACAGGTGTGTTGAGCAATAAGATCAGATGTATCGCTATCGATGCACTCGGTCACCTCTGGGTAGGTTCTGAGGAGGGTCTTAACATCTATGACTGCAGAAATTACTGGCTCAACGGTAATGATTTTTATTCCGTACCTGACGGTGCGATCAACGATATGTTTTTTGCGGCGGACGGTAAGAAATACTTCGCAACAAACACAGGCATCATCACTCTTATCGAAGGTAAGATTTCATACTACTCATACGGTGCATGGCTTCTTCACCCGACAGTTACCAAGATTACAGTTTCAGACAACGGTACGATCGCTGCCGTAACTCCGAGAGGTATCAGCCTTATTACGGCAAAGACACTCACACTCGGTGAAAAGGCTGCAATCATTGACAAATATGACGAAAAGTATTTCACGAGAAACGAAGGCTATCAGGTTGACAGAAAACTCCGCAAGTACGGTGATATTGATTCAGGTTGGCTTCCGAACTCTGACAATGACGGACTTTTCACAGGTCTTTACTGTGCAAGTCAGTGCTTCCGCTATCAGGTGACAGGTGACAAACAGGCTAAGGCTAATGCAAAGAAGGCTGTCGAAGCTATGATCAAGCTTACTGAAGTTACAGGAAGAGAAGGCTTTACAGCACGTGCAACACGTTACTCAAATGAAGAAAACTTTGGTGACGGAAACCGTGAAGAGTGGCACGTATGTGAAGACAATCCTGACTGCGAGTGGCTCGGCGAAACTTCAAGTGACGAGATGACAGGTCACTACTTTGCATACGGCATTTACTTTGACCTTGTCGCAGACGATGAGGAAAAGAAAAAGATTGCATCGGTTGTGAAGAAGATTACTGACCATATCATTGATAATAATTTCCACCTTACTGACGTTGACGGACTCCCGACTACATGGGCTAACTGGGAACCTGACCTTCTTAACAATGACGACAGATGGTACTACGAGCGTGGCACAAACTCACTTGAAATGCTTTCTTTCCTCAAAACTACATACCACGTTACAGGCGACGAAAAGTACGAAAAGGTTTATGAGATGCTTATAAAGAAGCACCACTATGCAATGAACCTCATTCAGTACAAGTGTGAGGACGGTCACGTTGCACACATTGACGATCAGCTTGACTTTGTAAATATCTATCCGCTTATCGTTTACACGGATAATGCTGCACACAAAGAAATCTTCAAGATGGGTCTTACTCACCATTGGGCATACGAAAGAGTTGAACGTTCACCGTTTTTTAACATCGTATACGGTGCTTTGACAAACAATTACTGTGACATTGAAGAAGCGGCAAAGTCACTCTCAGAGATGAATCTTGATTTCATCAGATGGCCTGTTTACAACAGCTATCGTAAGGACATCGTGTGGGATACAGAGCAGGAGGGAACAGGTGTTCCTGCACAGCTTAAGTATCCTGTTGAGTACTGGTCAAGACTGCTTGTCAATTACGACGGCAATCAGTTCATCTGCGACTCAGGTGCAGAGGAGTTTGTTGAAATCAACAGTAAACGTACAAACAGAACAAGCACACTTCCGGGTACTTCAGGTGCAAATGCAACAAGTGCATCAATGCCGTATGTTTTCCTTCTTCCTTACTGGATGGGCAGATACTACGGACTTCTTGGTGATTAATTTATTTACAGCCGTGTCAGTATTGATGCGGCTGGATTTTTTTTAAGAATTATTGAATCTTTAAAAACTATATGTTAATATAGAATTAATTCTGAAGGAGGTATTTTTATGCAGGTAGTTATATCTTACATATTGGCAATCATAATGACAATTTCAGGTATGATCACAAACTTCACGGGAATTAATTTCGGCAAAAAGGAAATCAATCTTGATGATTTCGAGCTTGTCTGGAGCGATGAATTTGATTCAGACACAATCGATGCAACAAAATGGAAAGGTGTCTACGGCGGCATAACAAGAGCTGTTATGCGTAAGGGTGGTTATATCCACTCTGACCTCGCAGAGGTTAAGGACGGCAATCTTCACATTTATGCAAAGTATCTTGAAGAAGGTACAGGCGACGGCCCTGCAGGTTATTACAGCTATATGATGTATACACGTGATCTTCACGAGCAGACATACGGTTACTTTGAGGTTCGCTGTATTCTTCCCAAGGGCGCAGGACTTTGGTCAGCATTCTGGATGAATTCAAGAGGAATGGAAAATGTTGACGGTTCATCTGCAGACGGTGCTGAGATTGACATTTACGAATCTCCTTATTACCATCAGACTCTTTTCCACGATTATATTTCTTCAAACGTTTACTATGACGGCTACGGTGAGGAGATGCAGGGTGCCAAGATGGGCATTTACGAAGCAAACAATCCGTACGAAGAATACAATACTTACGGTCTTGAGTGGAACGAAAACGAGTATATTTTCTATGTTAATGGTAAGGAAACTGCAAGAACGGATTTCGGTATTTCACAGAGCCCTGAATATCTTGTGCTTTCTGTTGAAATCGGTGGTTCAAACGGTCAGCCCAGCCCCGATTCATGGGCAGGCGACATCACAAAGAACGAAAATCTCGAAGCAGATTTTGTTGTTGACTACGTAAGAGCATATCAGTATAAGTAAAAAAATCAGCTCCATCCAAACAGGGTGGAGCTGTAATTCATTTTATGAGAAGATTATAAAGTGTCGGACTGACATTGAATTCTTCCAGAGCTTTCTGCACTTCGCAGAGAGCTTTTTCTTTTGATGCTTTTGACGGGTTTTGCTTCAGCGTTGCACGGATGAGAATATTTTTTGGTGTATGTGCAAAGTCAATGAACTCAAGAAGCTGAGTTTTGTATCCGCAGTATTCGAGGAGGTTTCCTCTTATCGAGTCCGTAAGAAGGGCAGAAAATTTCTCCTGAATTATTCCGTAACGTGTGAGAAGCGAAAGGTTGTCTGTTTTAATTTGCGAATTCAACTCGTGCTGACAGCAGGGAACTGAGAAAATCATCTTTGCACCCCAGTTGACAGCATTGTAAAGCGCAAAGTCGGTTGCGGTGTCGCACGCGTGAAGAGTGATGACCATATCCACATCAAACGGACATTTATAACCGTTGATGTCACCTAACTCGAAACGAAGATTTTTATAACCGTATTTTTCAGCGGCTTTATTGCATTTTTCTATGACATCTTTTTTCAGGTCAAGGCCTATGATGGTTGCATCAATTTTCTTGATTTCAGTCAGGTAATAGTAAACGATAAAAGTGAGGTAAGATTTTCCGCAGCCGAAGTCAATGATATTGAGCTTCTTGTAATCCTGCTGACGGATTGAGTCGTCGATGATTTCAATGAAGCGGTTGATCTGCTTGTATTTGTCATACATCGATTGAACTACCTTGCCTTCTTTCGTGAAGATACCCATATCTACAAGCGGTTCAATTATCTCGCCCTCAGGCAGGATGTACTGCTTCTTTCTGTTGTGTTCGACAGTTGAGGGACAGGAAGAGTTGGCGGTGATTCTTTTTTCTTTGCAGAAAAGTTTTCCTTTTTTAGAGACAGTTATGAAGATTTCTTTCTCATCTGTCCATGCATTGAGCTGCTGAAAATCATTTTCCATAATTTCAAAACAACGCTGTGCGATTTTATCAGACGTAATATTTTCGTGAAAGACCTGCTTTTCAGTATACTTTGCAATCTGATAAAATTTCGGCATAAGATTAACGGTGATTTTTTTGAAATCAGACTGTTTTTTTGCAGGCTTACTTATGACGATTTTTGAAGGTTTGTTTTCAAAAATTTTTTCAATGTATCCTTTAAGTTCGGACATATCTTCAACCCCTGAATCAAGTTTACTGTGAGATTATATCATAAATATATCTGTCAGACAAGAAGATTTGCTCAAGTAACAGCAGCTTTGATGTATTGAATATTTACAGATAATGTTATATAATGCAGACAGAATCAAAAAAAGGAGAAATGTTATGTCAGCGATATTACTTGCAATTAAAAATGTTTATCACGCAGTCATAGCAGTTTTTATGCTGATCCCGATTATGCTCACAATGGGCGAGGCGGGTGATCCCGATATTCCTGTTGAGGTCTATCCTGAGTCGGACAATCCGTACTTTGCGCAGTATCTTGACCCTGACATTTCTGCCCACAGGTCAGGTGCAGGTAATGCTCCGCAGAATACGCTTATGGCTTTTGAAAACATCATCGCAAATGCTGATACAGTTGACGTTGATATCCTTGAATTTGACGTGCAGATCACCAAAGACGGAGAGCTTGTGCTTATGCACGATCTGACCTATGATGCCACTTCAAACGCTGAAGAAGCCTTTGGCAGAAAGAATGTTTTTGTCTCATCAGTAACGTTTGAGGAAGCTCAGATGCTGAATATGGGCGAAAACTTCAAGGGTGACGGAAGCTATCCTTACAAAGGGCTTCGCGGCGACGATATTCCGTACAATCTGAGAGTTGTGACCTGCGACACCGTGATTGACTATATCGAAGCGAACTGCGGTGAAAAGGAGTATAAGTACGTAATTGAAGTCAAGAGCATAGGTGCAGACGGAAAGAGAGCTGTCGATAAGCTCTATTCGGTAATAACACAGAGAAATCTTCAGGACAGAGTAATCTGGTCGACGTTCGCACCCGATGTTTCCTCGTATATGGTGAAGAATTATCCTGAAATTTCAAGAACGGCAGATGCTATAGAAGCGATACAGTTCTATTTCTATTACAGAATGGGTTGGGATTTGCAGGATGTGAATCCGACATACATCGCTTTGCAGATTCCGTACGGTGAGAATGCTTTTGATAACATCATCAACCTCGGCAACCGTGAAATGATAAACTATGCCCACGAAAACAACATCGCATTACAGTATTGGACTATCAACAATGAAAATGACATCATTCATCTGACGAAAAACGGAGCAGACTGCATAATGACGGATTACCCGCAAATGGCGAACGAAGCTGTGCAGTCGTGCAGGTGAAATAAAGATATGATAAGATTAAAACCTCCTTATAAAGACGCAAATGAAGAGTTCAAGGCAAAATATATTCAGATGAAAACAAACACTCTGCGTGTTTGTTTGGTTATGGGAGCTTTTGCCCTGCTGATAGCAGTCATATACGGAATTGTTTATTATTTTAAAAACGATGCTGAGCCTGACGTTTCTACGACACAACAGGCCGCTGTACAGAAAGAGGATAAGTACATAAGCTTCGGATCGTATGAGCAGGACAATGATATCGATAACGGCAAGGAACCTATTGAGTGGCTTGTTCTCGAAGAAAAAGACGGCAAGGCGTTAGTCATAAGTAAGCATATCCTTGACAAACAATGCTTTTTCACACGGGAGATATCAGGTCAAACGTGGGATGAAAGTGCAATCCGTGTGTGGATGAATGACGATTTCTACAATTCGGCATTTTCAGAAAGTGAACAGAGTCGTATACTTGAAACCACGGTAAAGGCGAAAGAAAATCCTTATATATTTATTTTGTTCCGACAGTCTCCGGGCGAAGATACGCGAGATAAACTGTTTTTACTGAGCATTGATGAAGCTGATTATTATTTCAGCACGAAGGAAGAAAAAGTGTGTCATGCAACAGAATATGTCAAAAGGGATGACTTAAAAAGAATAGAATGGGGTCTTCGCACCCCGGGCGAGTATTCGGGCGATATGACTTTTGTTTATGACTCCGGACAAATTGGATGGTGCAGCGGATTTTTATATGAGGTTGGCGTAAGACCTGTGATGTGGATAACTTTGTAATTACAAACTAAAATACAAACGCTGCAACATTATGTTGCAGCGTTCAGTTTTGTTATAGTTATTTTGTGTCTGAGTCAGAGACGATAGAGTAGAGATTTCCCGTATGTGTGTTAAAATTTTCGACGTACCATGTACTGCCGATTTTTACAACGTTTACGTTCACGCTTTCTGCCTTTTCTCCGTTTATTATGATGTCGACCGTGACTGACGATGCAGCTTTGATATCGTCAAGGGAGACTTTGTATGTTGCAAGAGCGTCAGCGTCGAGAGATTTTTTGAATCCGTCGAGGTTTTCATAGTCCGTCGTATCAGAAATTTCGTACGTGATTTTGTACTCTTCGCCAAACTGCTTTTCGTAAAGCCCGAGCGACTTTTCACTTGTCTTAAGACCTGTGTTTTCGTCGATTGTTTCGTCAGTACCCGTAAGAGAGTCACCGTATGTGGCGACGTTTGCTTCAAGTGCTGTGAACATAATCTCATCTGTCAGATACTTGTCACCGAATACTTTTTCACGCTCTTCAGCAAGTTTTTTGAAGTATTTTGTGAAGATGTCATCGTAGTTATCCCAACCGTTGTTATACTCAAGGATTTTGACGAAGTAGGGATACATTGTGTCGATGACCTTTCCTGCAAGCTCACCGTCATCCTCTTTAGTTTTGTCAGACATATAGCTTTCATCGTTGTAGCCTTTGAGCGAGCCTGTATCATCGCCCGGCTTGTAGCCGCACTCAGAATAAATCACAGGATACATATAATACTCACGGATGTAGTCACCGTACTTGTAATTTTTACTGATTATGGAGTTTTTATATGCATTGTAGCCGTCACCACGGTTTACGATGCTTTCGACGTATGCCACAGCAACCTTTTCAGGGCTGAAACCGTTGTATTTACTGCTGAAAGTTACGGTGGTAATAGTAGCCAGAAGTGCCGCAACGAGAAAGAAAGCGACTACGGCATACATTTTTGTGTTAAATTCTTTTTTGATCTTTGCCATTAAATCGCCTCCTTAATCTGCATCCTTAGCGTTGTTTTCACGACGCTCAACGAGTGCCTTTGTGATGTTTTCTTTCTTTTCTCCGACCATATCGTAGAAGAAGATCGGAACAGCCTGAAGTACAACGAAAAATGCAGGGATTATAGTGTAAATCATAAGGATTTTGTCGAGTGTACCGTCAGTCTGTGTCGCATAGGCTACGTTTGCATCCGTAGAAGCGAGGTAGCCTGACCACGTGTAAAGGAGCCACGGACCGAGAGCTTTTGTAAATGCAGATGCTACCTTCGAGAAAAGACCGTAGCCTGCATAAGCGAGACCTTCCTGACGTTTACCTGTTTTGTATTCGATTTCGTCAACGCAGTCAGCAATCATAATGTTTGGTGTAACGTTTGTATTACCGTGCTGAAGACCACAGAAGAAATTAAGAATAAGGAAGGGAATGATGAGTCCGCTGTTAAATCCGATTCCTTTTGAAACGAGGAAGAGGATGGAGAGTGAGGAAGCACCGTAAATGCAGAAAAGAATGAATGTTTTCTTTGTAGAAAATTTCTTTAATACGAGGTTTACGAGCAACGTTCCCACAGCTGTACCGATACCCATAGGGAGAAGCAGAGCGAGCTTGAGATCTTTTGAGCCCAAAAGGTAGATTGCTATGTATAGCGAGACCGTACCGTAGACTCCGCGACCGAAACCTGCTAATTTTGTGAGAGAAACCATAAGAAGATTCTTATGAGTAAATACGACCTTGACGGCATCCTTGAGAGAAACTTTTTCCTGAGTGAAGGGACTCTTTCTTTGTTATTTGTGAAGAAAATCATAACAAAAAGTATGAGACCGAGTGCACAAACGGCAGTTGAGATGAGAAGGTCGAGACCCTGAGCTTCAGCGTTTTTATACTGCTGCTCACCCATAGCAGCTTTCATAATCAGACCGACGACGAGGATGACGACCATACCGCCGCTCTGACCTACAGAACGAAGGAAACTTGCGATAGAGATCGCAGTTGATCTTTCTGAAGGGTTAGGGGAGCACAGAGAGCCGAAGCAGTTGCTCGGACTTTCGACTGCACAGCTGAATGCTGTGTAAAGTGAATAGATGACGAACATCCAGATGATTGCAAGAGTCTGATTGTTTGTGTTAGGTGCTACGAAAACAAGAAGTGAAATCAACGCAAGCGGTATCACTCCGAAACCTATCCACGGTTTGACTTTACCCAATTTTGTACGGGTATTGTCAACGAGATAGCCTATTACGAGTTCGCATACAGCACCGATGATGCCTGCGACGAGGAAAACTACAGAAATCGCATTAGACATAGCATCAGCATCAAACCCTTTGCCTTTAAAAGCAAAGTCGGCAAAGAATGTTGCTGTGTAGTCAGGCATCCAACCGGTCAGAAGAGCAACACCGAAGAGACCGATACCGAATGTGGCGATTTCTGACTTCTTCATATACTTTTTCATAGATGTAGGTTTGTCAGCCATAAAAAACCTCCTGATAAATAATAAGTTAATTATAACATATTTTTGTAAATTTACAACAATAAAAGACAAGCCCTGTACAGATAAAAATATTGATTTTTTGCTAAAATAGTGTTAGTGTTTAGTTATAGATTTCAGACGAAATTTCACATATTGAACAGAAAAAGGTGATCAGATGAAAAACGTATCTAAATTTTTACTCGGCATAGTCGGAGGAGTAGCAGGTTATTTTGCATTGACAGCAGGTGCATATCTGCCTTTCGTCATAAGGGATGCGAGAAAAGGCTACCGTGACGGCTGCGATTATCTTCTTGTGCTTGGAGGTCTTGTCATAGGTGAGGAAACTCCGAGTGATCATCTTCTCGAAAGAATCAACACAGCTGCAGAGTATCTGAAAGAAAATACGGAATGCTTTGTTATACCTTGCGGTGGATGCTTCCGTGACGGACAGAAAAAGAGCGAGGCGCAGATCATAAAAGAACATCTTGTGGCTCTCGGTATTGACGAAAGCAGATTTATCCTTGAAGATAAATCGACGACGACATTTGAAAACTTTGAAAATGCATTTGAGATAATCAGAACTCATTCAGGGAAAGATCCTGATGAATTTAGTGTAGCCTTCCTTTCATCTGACTATCATTTGCACAGAGCAGGGATAATCGCGAAACGTTGCGGATTTCAAAAAATCGGCAAGGTAAGCTGTGAAAACAAAAAGGGCAGACTCAGAAATTATGCAAGAGAGTATTTTGTTGCTTATGAGCTTTTAAAAAAAGATAAGAGATAAAATACAGTTTTTGGTTATTTGTACTGCAATCATTATCCAAAGGCTAAGGTGTGCTGACATAAATGTGTTTATTATTCTTTTTAGACATATACATTCGACTGTTTAATGATAAAATAAAAATATAATTAATCTATGAGGTGATATCTTTGAATTTTATGAAAAAGTTTCTTGCAGTTTTTATCGCTGTATGTCTTTTCGCACTTCCGTTGGCAGTATCTTCGTCTGCAGCAGGAAGAAAACCTGCTCTTCGTACATCAGCAGGAATCGAAGCTCTTCGTGACGAATTTGACCACGATGTAGCGCCTGAAGCAGGCGGTCATGCACTTGACTACGCATATTACTCACCGGCAGGACATAATGATGATACAAAGTATCCGCTTGTTATCTTCCTTCACGGCATCGGTCACGCTGACTATGTGGGAGCTCAGCTTGATGACAGCGATTTTCCGTATTGGGCTTCTTCAGAGCTTCAGAGCAGATTTGACGAGGGCGGTGCATTCATCCTTCTTCCGAGAGCTCCGGAGCATAAGCTCATTTACTGGGGCGAAAGCCTTATCGAGTCGCTTCGTGCAGTTATCGATGATATGATCGAAAAGCACGGTGATAACATCGACACTACCAAAATATTCATCGGCGGCAGCTCTGCAGGCGGTGAAATGGCATGGAATATGATTATTGCATTCCCCGAGTATTTTGCAGGTGCATTCCCTATAGCTGCAACAGGTGCTGTCACAGAGAGTCAGACTCTCTACTGTTCTGATGTTGCAATCTGGATGTTTGCAAGCAAAAAAGACCCCATCGTAAACTATGCTACTATCACTACTCCGCTTTGGAATAACGTTATCAAGCATAACGCTCAGCCGCAGAAGTGCAGACTTTCAACGTTTACTGACGTTGTAGAACCTGCAGGTGCATCAGCAAGTGACAATCATCATATGGCAAAGGTAGTAACATATGATATGCATATGCTTGATGGCAGTACCTATCCGAACGTAACGACGATCGACGGAAACGGACTTAAAGTAAACCTCATCAGTCCTGAAGGAATGATCAGCTGGATGAACAGCCTTGAGTCTGAATTTGACGGAAATGAAGCAGACGGAACGGGTAATGTGGACGTAAATATATTTGACTCAATTTTCGGTGTTTTCCGTAATCTTATCTTAAAGCTTGTAAACATAGTGCAGAGAATTCTGGGATTATAATTTCATAGCAGTTAAAAGCGTTGTGTCAGAAAAAGACACAACGCTTTTAAAATTAGTTCTGTTTACAAATTTTTACAGTTGAGTTTTAAATCACCGATGTGGTATAATCACAAATATAGCGTTTGGAAACAGGAGGTTATAAATATGGCATGGTATGACGAAGCCGTATTTTATCATATATATCCGTTAGGTATGACGGGTGCACCGAAACAGAATCCTTACGGAGAGCCTGTCCATAGGCTTAATGCTTTGCTTCCCTGGATTTCGCATATCAGGGAAATCGGCTGTAATGCCCTTTACATCGGTCCGCTTTTTGAATCTGTCGGACACGGATACGAGACAACTGACTATAAAAAGCTTGACAGCAGACTCGGCACAAACGAGGATCTGACAAACTTTGTGGCAGAATGTCATAAACAGGGTATGAGAGTAATTCTTGACGGTGTGTTTAATCACACGGGTCGTGACTTTTTTGCATTTCAGGATATTAAACAAAACAGAGAGAATTCACGGTACAAGGACTGGTACTGCAACGTAAATTTCTGGGGCAACAACTCATTTAATGACGGATTTTCGTATGAAAACTGGGGCGGATATGATCTGCTTGCGAAGCTTAATCAGCACAATCCCGAAGTTAAAGACTATATCTGCGATGTGATCCGTTTCTGGGTAAAAGAATTCGACATCGACGGAATCCGACTCGATGCGGCAGACGTAATGGATTTTGAATATATGAAGGCTCTGAGGCGGGTGGCGAATGAAGTCAAAGAGGATTTCTGGCTTATGGGCGAAGTCATTCACGGCAATTATTCCCGTTGGGCAAATGACGGCACACTTCATTCCGTTACGAACTATATGCTTCACAAGGCACTTTATTCAGCACACAATGACCATAACTATTTTGAAGCAGCACATACGGTCAAGTATGTAAGCGATATGGTTTCTGACAAGCTGAAGCTTTACACTTTCGTGGATAATCACGATGTGGAGCGAATTTATACGAAGCTTCGCAATAAAGCTCATTTTGTCCCCGTACACGTGATGCTTTATACCTTGCCGGGTATACCGTCGATTTATTACGGCTCTGAATTCGGCATCGAGGGCAGAAAAGAACGTTATTCGGACGATTCTTTAAGACCTGTATTGAATTTTGAAGATTACAAGGATTCCGTAAATACAAATCCCTGCACAAAGCTTATCGCTTCACTCGGCAGAATACGTCAGAATACACCTGCACTCTGCTATGGCAGTTACAAGGAGCTGCTTTTGCAGAACACTCACTTCGCATACGAACGCAAGCTTGGCGGAATGTCCGTGATAGTCACGGTGAATAATGGTGACAGCGATGTCAAGATGACTCTTTCCTGTGCAAATGCTTCAGAATACGTCGGAGCTCTGACAGGGGAGAGTGTGAGAGCGAAGGACGGGCAAATACAGGTGAGCGTCCCTGCAAACTACGGTGAGATATGGATTCCCACGGGAATTCAGACGGAAAGTTTTGATCCGATCGAAAAGATAGAGATTGAGGAAAAAACTAAGCCTGTGAAAGCAGAAGAAAAGTCTGTTACTTCTGAACCTGAGGCAGAACAGAAAAAAGAGAATACAGAGAAAATAATTATAGATCTTAATAAACCATACGAAGAGATGACTGTCGAAGAGCTTCAGGAGGCGATCCTCGAAAAAATGAGGAAGAACGGCCCCGTGACAGAATATATGCTTGGAACGGTAAGAGAAAATACACACCACGGCTCGTTGCTCAACTGGGTCAGAAGCTTCAATTAACGTAAAAATCCCCTGAGGTAGTTTGAATTTCTACCTTAGGGGATTTTCAATTAGTTTGTCAGTATAAATCCGTCAGAATCGTGGCCAGAATTCCTGACCCCACGGATGGTTTTGCTCCTCCCACTCGTCACGGTGTCTGAGAATTTTATCACGCATTTCGTTGATCTTTTCTTTATACTGTTCATCCTCCGAAAGATTGACAGTTTCCCACGGATCATTTGCAATATCGTAAAGGAAAGTCCACTTGTCTTCTTCGCTGTCTCCGTTACGGTATTCGATCAGCTTGTATTTGTCATCCTTTACTCCGCGGACAAACTGATCGAAAATCAGATACAGCTCATCACGGAAATTGTTACCGTGTTCACCATCAAGAAGGTGAGCGAAGCTCTTTCCGTCGACGGAATCGGGGATAGCTATCCCTGCCTTTTCGCAAAGAGTCGGGAAGATATCATAAAGATAAACGTATGCATCGTTACGGCTGTTTTCTGCGATGCCGGGTCCTGCCATTATAAGCGGAATCCGTACACCGTGCTCGTAGATATCCTCTTTACCCAACCAACCGTGCTGACCGACGGCAAGTCCGTTGTCACCCGTGAATACGATGATTGTGTTATCCTCTTCGCCTGTCCGGTGTAAAGCGTCAAGAAGTCTTCCGATTTCGTGGTCGAGATGAGTTATCATTGCAAAATATTCAGCGATGTGACGCCTGATCTCTTTTTCATCTCTCGGATATGCGGCGAGGTGTTCATCACGGTGCACCATAAGCGGATAGTTTGTATCGATGATCTGTTGAAAATTAGGAGGTAAAGTGATTTCTTCGGGGTCATACATCTGACGGAACTCATCAGGCATTGTACGGGGGTCGTGAGGTGCTAAAAATGCAAGATACATGAAGAATGGCTTATCGTTACCGACGTTTTTTTCGAGCATTTCTATGGCGGCATCCGTGAGTAATGTGCTTGAATGCTTACCTGGGTCGAATTCGTCACAATGCTGTGCCTGAGGATGATTGTCCTGATAGAAATCCACAACGAAATTTATCACGTTGTCATATTTACCTGTCGGGTCATAACGGCAGGTGGGGACGTTCCAATGATCCCACATACCGCCGAAGAAAATCTTTGCGCCCTGAGTAAAGCTACGTGCATATGCGGGGCAACCGTTATGCCACTTGCCGAGTCCGATCGTCTCGTAACCGTTATTTTTAAAGGTTTCGGCGAGGGTCTTGTGTTCAGGAGGGATGTTGCCGCCCAACTCCTCCAGGTGAAAGGGATTACGTCCTGACAGTATCATAGCACGGCTGGGCATACATACCGCACCGCAAGTACCGCCTGCGATATGAGCACGGACAAATGATGTACCGCGTTTGGCAAGTTTATCGAGATTAGGTGTGATTATCTCATTATTGCCCAGTGCGTGAATTGTGTCAAACCTTTGGTCATCAGTAACAATGAATAAAACATTTGGTTTTTTCTGCATAAAATCACCACCTTTAACAGGTAAATTATAATGTAATCCAACAGAAAATACAATAGTAAATACCTTCAGAGAGGAATGAGACGTACTTTTGCGTTTAGTTGATTTTTTCACCTTGCAGTTTAGCTTATCTAAATAAACACGTTATTGTTTTTTTACTTTTTTCGGGTTATTATCTGAGTGTAAACAGTACTGTTCAATAAAAAAACGGAGGTAATTGTATTATGATGCACATTGGAGAAACTATCAGAAAACTTCGCAAAGAAAAGAATGTCACTCAGGACGTCCTTGCTAACTTTTTAGGTGTATCTTATCAAAGTGTAAGCAAGTGGGAGAGAGAGGAGAGCTACCCGGATATTACGTTTATTCCTGCGATTGCATCTTTCTTTGGAGTGACGACTGATTTCCTTCTTGGCGTAAATACCGTTGACAGGGAAAACAGAATCAAGGCTTACGAGGAAAAATACAAAACACTTACTATGCAGCAAAAATATGAAGAAGCAAGTGAGCTTATGAAGGAAGCGATTGCAGAGTTTCCTGATCACTACCTGTTTTGTGCGTTCTATATGGATGCACTTCGCCTGCTTTATCCTTACAAAGACGAGCGTGCATTAAGCGTTAAATCTGAAGTTGAAAGGGCATTCAATGTAGTTCAGGATTTCTGTACAAATGACCGTGTGAGAGCCTACGCGAAAGTTGTGATGTGCAATTACATTCAGGGACTCAGTCAGACGGAAAACAGCGGTGTGGATATATCCGAGATTGATCCGATCCTCGAAGAAATGCCTGTGATGAGAAATACAAGAGATTTCAGAGCGATGATGCTCTATCCTCATGGAAGTGAAAAGAGAAATCTGGCGTGTGCAAAGGGTCTTTCTGAAATGATTCAGCTCATCGGTGAGACTATTAACCGCAAGGCGAGCAGTATCCTGGAGCGTGATCCTGATATCATTGAAGCGTATCTTAATTTTGTCGAAACAGCGATGCCTGACGGTGATTACGGTCAGAGCAGTTACCTCGTCATATTTAATTACGGATACCTTGGCGTAATCAAGCACAACAACGGTGACGATGAGGGTGCACTTGAATGTTTCAGAAAAGAAGCTGAGATTGCAGTTAAATACGAGGCGATGCCTGATATCACTACTCATACGTCATACCTAGTCGAAGGACTTGAATTTAACAAAGCTACCGCATTTAAAGGCGGATACGATAATATTGCCTATGCTATCAAAGAGGCTCTTGCAGAAGGATACCCGCTTTCAGACGAATTCAGATCGACTGAAGAATTTAAAAAGATTGTCGATTCAATCAAATAAATCGCACGTTTTTGAAAAGTATAATGTAAAGTTCCTGTAGTTTTGAAGTTATTTCAATGAATAAACAAAATGACCTCCTTGTATTTGGTAATACCATTTTACAAAGAGGTCTGTGTTTTGTCGATTGTGTGGAATTGTAAGCAATACAAAAAGATATTTAATCTTATGGTAAGCAAAATCCATATATGGGCAAAGACGAAGAAAGAGAAATGATGATAGCTTTAAGAGAAAAATACTATCACAAGCGAAGTGAGGCAGCCACTTGTTATTTACTCTCATATATGCACACCCCCCTGACCGTAAAAGTCGGGGAATTTTTTTGATTTTGAGTCCGTATAATGGGACTTCGCACTTCAGCCCTATTGAAATCCGCTTCTCAGAAATATATAATCAAATTAGAAATGATGAAGGAGTAATATACTATGTCAAAATCAAAGATAGAAAAAGTAATCTGCCCACAATGTGGTAAGGAGTCGGACATAAGAATATGGGAATCACTTAATGCTGAGATGAACCCAAAAGAAAAACAACAATTACTTGATGGTACTCTTTTTAAATTTTCATGTCCTTGCGGATGTTCTACAGTTATCGATGCAAGCTTGCTCTATCACAATATGACCAAACAGACAATGGTATACTATGTCAGCGAAGAAGCTGCAGAAGATACAGAGAAGATGCTGAATGATATCAGACAACACGATGAATTTGGAATGAAAGATTACAATTATCGTATAGTAACAAGCCAAAACGCTTTGCGTGAAAAAGCAATCATTTTAGAGAACGACTTGGATGATCGTGTTGTGGAGTTAGTAAAATTCTTTCTTTATGCATATGTGCGCGACCAACATCCAGAAGCAGAAATTACGGAAGTATTATTTTTTACTGATGCTGAAAAACGGCTGATTCAGTTCCTTGGTTCTGAAGCAATGACCGTAGTGATTCCCGATGGATTTTATGAAAAAAACCACAACCAATATGCAGACAGATTAGCTGAAGTAGACAAAAAAGAACTGTATATTGATTTAATGTGGGCCTCTTTATTTTTAAAGGAATGATGTTATGAGTATGGGATACGGTGGTTCTGCAGGATTAGTTTTGCAGGATGAAAACACATCCTTTCAAAATACACCTTGTAATTTTCGCGAAGTCTTTTTATCATTATATCACAAACACAATAATTATCTCAATACCCATACACGCAAAAACTCCTTGTGTTTGGTAATACCATTTAACACGTATGTGTTTTGTCGAATGTACGGAATAAGATATTTATATCAAAACATCAACTTGTTTTGACAAAACTCTCTTGATATTTTAATCTCCATGCTATATACTAATGTTGTAGTTAATATTATGTTAAATGCACGGAAACCCGTATGACAGTCGGACGAGAAAGCTGAAGATGACGAGAGAACTGCAACTTTTGACTACACGACAAAAAAGTAAATTCCAAGATACTATCAACTGTGATTAAATTTCTCGTTACATTGTTGAGAACCCATGAGTAGGCTCCGGGAGATAACATCTCTTTTGAGGTGGGCTCGATTGCTGTATTAAGGCTTTACACCATACTACATTAGGCGATTGCTATTTAGCGATGGTCTTGTTGTTGTGTGTGTTAAGCATCAATTCGAACCGTTGAAGTCTGTACACACATAAGTGTATGGACTTTTTTATTTTGGTTCGAGTTGGAGGTGATACAATGAAAATTTGTAGAAAAAATGCACTTCGTTTGTGGGAAGAATATTTTGGAAATT
>JAGBFD010000114.1 GCA_017936645.1 Clostridia bacterium | reverse complement strand
GTGAATATTACGAAAGAGGTGACACTAATGAAGGAAGGAATCCATCCTAAGTACGAAAAGACAGTTATTCGTTGTGCTTGCGGTAATGAGATAGAAACTCGTTCTACCAAGGAGAATCTGCGTGTTGATATTTGCTCAAAATGTCATCCGTTCTTCACAGGTAAGCAGAAGCTTGTTGATACAGGCGGACGTGTTGACCGCTTCAATAAGCGTTTCAATTTGTCAAAATAAGTTGATGAAGATAAGGCGGTGCTTTTTCGCACCGCCATATTTTTTAGGTGGTGAAGTACGTGGAATACAGGACTATACTCAATGAAGCAAGTGATGAATTTATAGAACGTAAATCAAGGTTTATCGGCTACATCAAGCCTGTCACTACGCAGGAGGAAGCCGTAAGCTTTATAAATGAGATAAAGTCAAAGCACTGGGATGCGACTCATAATGTCTATGCATATGTCCTTCGTGAAGGGCAGATACGTCGCTATTCAGATGACGGTGAGCCTCAGGGTACGGCAGGTATTCCTGTACTTGATGTGCTTCTTAAAGAAAATGTCACAGACTGTGTTGTGGTAGCCACTAGGTATTTCGGCGGCACACTACTCGGTGCAGGCGGACTTGTACGTGCTTATTCGCACACAGCCAAGATTGCCGTCGATGCAGGACAGGTTATCACAATGAAGCTGTGTAAAGTCCTTAAAGTTACCTGTGACTACACTTTTTACGGCAGACTCAATTCATTTATCCCTGAAATGGGCGGAGTGATTGATGATACAGAATTTGCCGACAATGTCACGGTTACATTCAAGTTGCCTGTCGGTGATGTCGACTCTTTTGATGCAAAACTTGTAGATATGAGTTTCGGAAAGTTCCATACTGAAGAAATTGGCGAAGAATTTAAATATTTTTAATTTTTTTAAAGGAAAAAGAACTTTTTTGGAGTATATAATATATAGAGACGTTTATTTTGCAAATCAGGAGGGATGAAAGTGAAGACAGTAAGAGAGATAACTTGTGAAAATGAACACAAAATCCTCAGTCCGAATGCGTGTTTTTCGGATGAAAGCAGAGGCAGAAACCGACCTGAAGAGGAATGTGATCTGCGTACGTGCTTTCAGCGTGACCGTGACCGTGTAATCCACTCAAATTCTTTCCGCAGATTAAAGCATAAGACTCAGGTGTTCCTTTCACCTCAGGGTGACTACTACCGTACACGACTGACTCACACTCTTGAAGTTGCTCAGATCGCACGTACCATTGCGATCGCACTCGGACTCAATGAAACTCTCACAGAGGCGATTTCACTCGGCCATGACCTTGGACATACTCCGTTCGGTCATGCTGGCGAAAGAGCACTCAACAGCGTTTGCGACGGTGGCTTCCGTCACTATGAGCAGAGTCTTCGTGTAGCAGACGTTATAGAAAAGGAAGGCAGAGGACTTAACCTTACTCAGGAAGTGCGTGACGGTATAGTACGTCACACGTCAGGAACGGAAGCTTTCACTCTTGAAGGCAGAATAGTCCGTCTTGCCGACCGTATTGCTTACATAAATCACGACATTGACGATGCCGTCCATGCCCGTGTACTCAAAGAGACAGATATCCCTCAAGATATCCGTGAAACTTTGGGACAGAATAAATCACAGCGGATCAACAAACTTGTTCTTTCAGCTGTAAATAACAGTAAAAATGATATCATTCTCGGCGAGGACTGTGCCGATGCTTTTGCGACTCTGCACAGCTTTATGTTCGAAAGAGTGTACACGAATCCGGTCTGTAAAGGCGAGGAAACGAGAGCTATCGAAATGATAAAATGGCTTTATGAGTACTTCCTTATGAATCCTGACGAAATGCCGTCGGAGTACAAGACTATCCGTGAGAAGGAAGGCGTTGAACGTGCAGCCTGTGACTATATCGCAGGTATGACGGACAGATATGCAGTCCACACTTTTGAAGAGCTTTTCGTTCCTCGTTCATGGGTGGTTCTGAAGGGGGATTGACATGGCGATAAGTGACGAATTTCTTTCGGAATTAAGAGCTCGTACAGATATCGAAAGTGTTATTTCACCCTATGTAAATCTTTCAAAAAGAGGCAGACTTGTCAAAGGTCTTTGCCCTTTTCATAATGAAAAAACGCCATCGTTCACCATTTATACTGACAGTCAGTCCTTCTACTGCTTCGGTTGCGGTGCAGGCGGTGATGCGATAACCTTTGTACGAAGGATTGAAAACCTTGACTATGTTGAGGCTGTAAAAGTTCTTGCCGAGCGTGCAGGAATGAAAATGCCTGAGGATGGCTACGATGATTCACTTGCGAAGCACCGTCAGAGACTCCTTGCGGCAAACAGGGAAGCGGCAAGGTTTTTCCACAGTACGATGATGTCTCCGCAGGGGAAAACGGGTCTTGAATATTTCCTGAACAGAGGACTTTCGATGCAGACCATAAAGCATTTCGGTCTGGGTTATGCACCTGATTCGTGGGATGCACTGCTCAAGCATATGCGATCGAAAGGCTTTACAAATCAGGAGCTTTACGATGCCAACCTTGTAAGGATGAGCAACAAGGGCGAGAGAACACATTATTATGACAATTTTAAAAACAGAGCGATGGTGCCTATCATCGACCTGCGAGGTAATGTGATTGCTTTTGGCGGACGAGTTCTTGATGACTCGAAACCTAAGTATATCAATACTTCAGATACAATGGTTTATAAAAAAAGTAACGGCGTTTTCGCTCTGAATTTTGCGAAAAACGGTAACCCGTCACAGATAATAGTAGCCGAAGGTTACATGGACGTCATAGCCCTTCATCAGGCAGGGTTTACAAACTCCATAGCCTGTCTGGGCACCGCATTGACACAGGAGCAGGCAAGGCTTGTGGCACGTTATGCGGATGAGGTTATTCTTTCATACGACTCGGATGAAGCGGGACAGAAAGCTACGAAAAGAGCCATTGAAATTTTCAGTAAGACGGGAGTAAAAATCCGTGTACTGAAGCTCACGGGCGGTAAAGACCCTGATGAAATTATTAAAAAATTCGGCAAGGAGAAATTCAGAAGCCTCATCGACGGAGCCGCAAACGATATCGAATACAGTATTTTACGTGAACGTGATAAGTACGATCTTGATTCGATTGACGGTAAAACGAAATTTCTCACGGCGATAGCTGCTACACTCGCTTCTGCCAATCCTATCGAACAGGATGCCTATGCTACAAAACTTGCATCAGAAATGCAGATTAGCAAGGATGCGATAATGCTTGAAATCAGACGGGCTTTCAAGCGTAAAGCGGAAGCTGAGAAAAAGATGCGTTTCAATGAGATTGTCAAGGAAACCGTTACCCCGAAGGATAATATAAATCCCGAACGGGCGAAGCATATAAGAGCAACGAGGGCAGAAGAAACCCTTCTGTCAAGTCTTATGCTGAATCCTGATTTTTACAGGAAAATCAAGGATGAACTAAGTGAAGATCTGTTTGTGACAGATTTCAACAGAAGAGTTTATAATGCTTTGTCATCACGTCTTGAGGATGGCAGAAGCATTGAGCTTTCGATGTTCTGTTCAGAATTTACGCCTGAAGAAATGGGCAGACTCGCTCAGTTTGAGGCGATGGGAAATACGATAAGCAATACCGTTGCAGAGTGCAACGATTGTATAAAAGTTTTAAAACAGGAAAAGTCTAAAGTAACGTCAGTAAATGCAGCGGAGCTGAGTGACGAAGAATTCAGAAAACTGTTCAAAAAAACGGACGATTAATAAAGGAGAAACATTTATGGAAAACAATACACCTGCAACAACAGAAAAGAAATCACCGCTTAAACTCTTGCTTGAAAAGGGTAAGGTGACAGGTAAACTTACATCTCAGGAGATCGATCAGGCTCTCATTGATATGGATATCGACATTGAAGAACTCGACAAATTCTATGAAACTCTTGAAAATCAGAATATCGAGCTTATTGATGATCTTTCAAATATCGATCTTGAAAGTGTTGACTTCAATATGGATATGCCGAAGTCCGCAGAGCTTTCAACTGAAGATGTTGATGACAAGGCTCAGGGCAACGATGACCCCGTTAAAGTTTACCTTAAAGAAATCGGCCGTATCCCTCTTCTTACAGCTGAGGAAGAGATTGAACTCGCAGTACGTATTGTCGACGACGATGAGAGTGCAAAGAAAAGACTTGCTGAGGCAAACCTTCGTCTTGTTGTTTCTATTGCAAAGAGATACGTCGGCAGAGGAATGCATTTCCTTGACCTTATTCAGGAGGGT
>JAGBFD010000014.1 GCA_017936645.1 Clostridia bacterium | reverse complement strand
CAAACAGAAAAAGCAGGAAAAAATCGAAGCGGCTGAAACTTTGAAAGCTGTGAAGATTCTTCTGGAAGATGTAAACGGTCATTATTCCGCAGACAACATTGCAAAGCGCGACAGTTGGATGCAGTGGGTAAACGACAGGGCGGTAACTTATGATGCCTTTATCAAGGAGATGAGCGGGAAATTTGCTGATGTCGTTGAAGCACTGAAGGACAATACCAGAATGACTGAGGAAATGTTTATTCAGAGTAGCCGTGACCGCATCATCGACTTTGCGACAAAGGTTGAGAACAAAAACACAATGGTCTCCCGAGAAGAATTCAACAGAATCTTCAAGGTGTACGACAAGTATGAAAAATTCCTCAAAGAGCGTGAACTGACGAACGGTGAAGTTGATATCAATTATCAAATCATCAAGGAGTCGTATGAGGAGCATCTGCGTAATCACACGTTTATCGAGGATGTCCGTGGTTACACGAGGTAACCGAAAATCAAAAACCAATCTGATATTTTGTGGGTGTAAAATATTCAGAAACAAAAAATGGCAGCTCCACCGAGCTGCCTAACTTTTCCTTGACTATTTTCGAGAAATCGGGTATAATATTAACAGGTAACAGCAAGACTGTTGCCGCAGTGATGAAGTGTATAGCCGGGTCAGTTTCGGTTGTGCATGGAGCTTCGATAGGGTTTGAGACAGTTCCCACAGACTGACGTAGGCGTGAGCTGAAAGAAAATGTCTCTGCAACTGCTTATGCGGTGCGGCATATAATGTTAATAAGTTTTGAAGATGTCTCTGGAGCACTTGACAAACGAATAGCCTTGTGGTATAATATATCTGCAAGTGAATAAGATTTGCAGGTATTAGGTTGAAGAAACCACTTTACCCATCATTAGACCGAAGAGGTCACCCAAGAGCAATCTTGGTTCAGGTCATAGATAACCTCTATGACCTTTTTTATTTGTTAGGATGCGAAAAATGAAGAAATATATCGAATCAATATCAAAACTGAACAACATCACACTATCTGCGTCAACCGACGAAATAGACAGATATTCCGAGTCGGATATATTCTGGACAAAACATAAGAATGGATTAACCTCAATAAAAAATATACGCAAGGGTGATATATATCAATTCGAATTCGGAAAAAACTATGTGCCTGAGATGTCATATGAACATAGAGGACTCGTTATTGGTATGTCGCAAAAGCTATTATATGTTTTACCAATATATTCATATAAGACTGCTTCGCACAAGAATCCTCCGCTTCATATAATTGATAATCCATCGGGAAATGGTGATTTCTATCTGCTGAAGAAAAGTGAGTTTCCTTTTTTGAGGCATGACTCCGTAGTGAAACTCAATGACATTCGTACTGTAAGTGATGCCAGAATCAAGTATAGTCATAATGCATCAATTTCCCCAAGTTCCGATACTTATAAGTTTATTGAGGACGGTGTGTTCAGGCGTTATTTTCCTTCAATTTCATTTGATTATGATAAATTGAAGATTGACCACGAAAATGTCGTTAAGCAAAGCGAAGCAGACAACGAACAGATAATAGAATTACAACAACAGGTTATAGATTTAACCAATGCTTTAGCTACATTCCAGCAAAAGTCAAATGAAGAATAAATACTTATGATTTGTATGTCTCGCTGAAAGGTGACGAGTGACGGTACTGACTCGTCGTTAAAATAAAAATTGACCGAGCGAAGGAGATGTGTGACGGTTCCGACACATCGGTAAAATAAAATTAACCGGGCGAAGAACAAGGTCGGGGCGGAGACCTTAAACCCGTTCCCACTGGTGGTCTGACACCTATAAATCAGACAATAGAGAGTTTATTCATCACTGCGGTGGTGGGTTGACTCTCTTTTTTTGCGCAAAAAAATAAGGCAGACCCAGCATTATAACTGAATCTACCTTATCTATATACAGTCCCTCAGAGCGCCGTTTTAAGCGTTTCTGAGGGATTCTTTTTCGCGGCGAACACGAGGTTGTCTTTGCCATTTCGTGTGCTTGGTGAAGCTCCTGTGCGCTCCTGCGTGGGTTTCTGTATGCTTATAACAGTGTTGCTGACCGTCAGCAGCATTCTTATAAACAGGCAGAATATGTCTGCCGTCCCATGTTTGAGACGGGGGTAAAAAGT
>JAGBFD010000113.1 GCA_017936645.1 Clostridia bacterium | reverse complement strand
TCTAAACAGTATGCTCTCGGTCTTGAAGCAGGCAAAATTCTGAAGAAAATTCATTCAATCCCTGCACCCGAAAGTCAACAGGATTGGGAAATCCGTATAAATAATAAGGCTGATTTGAGAATCAGAAAATATAACGAATGTCCGCTGAAATATGATAACGGTCAGGCTTTTATTGATTTCGTCAACGCAAACCGTTATCTGCTCAAAGGCAGACCTCAGGTGTTTCAGCATGGTGATTATCACATCGGCAATATGATGATAGAAAACGACAAAGTTGTTATTATCGACTTTGACCGCTACGATTTTGGCGATCCGTGGGAAGAATTCAAGAGCATTACTTGGTGTGCACAAGCTTCTCATCTTTTCGCTTCGGGTATGGTCAACGGATATTTTGATAACAATGTACCTATGGAGTTTTGTAATCTTCTTGCTTTGTATATCAGCCTTGGTACAATCACTTCTCTGCCTTGGGCAATTCCGTATGGTGAAGGCGAAGTTCAGACTATGCAAAACCTCGCAAACGAAGTGCTTGAATGGTATGACAATATGCAGAATCCCGTGCCGAAGTGGTATAAAAATGAGGTGGCTTTATGACAAACCAAGAAATATTAGAAATAGCATTACAGCAATCAGCATACGATTGCAACTGCAATGCAGAGGATTTTCTTGCAACCGAAAACAAGGTTGTTTTATCACAGAAAAATGAAAGAGCAAGGGTATATATGCCCTTGCCGCTTGAGTGTGATTTGGTATCATACGGAAATAATATCGTGGCACAGGTCAGTCCGAGAATGAAAGAAACCGTTGAGTGGTACATAGGTAAATATGCCGTTGAACATTGCTTTGAATCGCCAAATGTTATTGCGCTTAACGAGAAGTTGGCAGAGTTTGGTTATAAAGTCTGCTTTATGGCGGAATACTTTTTGCCTGATATCAACGAACTTAAAGAATTACCTTGCGAATATGAACTGAAAGTTTTACACCCCGAAGATTTTGAGCAGTATTATACTGCCGAGTGGGGCAACGCTTTATGCAAAAGCCGAAAGCATCTTGATAAACTCGCCGTCGGTGCATTTGATAACGGTAAACTCATAGGACTTGCAGGCTGTTCAGCTGATTGTGAAACAATGTATCAGATTGGCGTTGATGTTCTGCCTGAATACAGAAGAAAAGGTATAGCATCGGCAATCACAAGCAGGCTTGCAATCGAAACATTGAAGCTCGGCAAAGTTCCGTTTTACTGTGCCGCTTGGTCGAACATAAAATCTGTCCGCAATGCAATCAGAAGCGGCTTCAGACCTGCATGGGTTGAACTGACGGCGAGAAACAGAGAATTTGTTGATGAGATGAACAAGTAAGAAGGTGTTTCTTATGGTAAAAGTATATTTAATTTGCGGCAAAATTTGCTGCGGTAAAACTACATACGCACAAAAGCTTTGCAACGAAAACAATGCCGTATTGCTCTCTGTTGATGAAATAACGCTTGCTCTTTTCGGTCAGCATTGTGGTGATAAACATGATGAATATGTGGAAAAAGCGGAGAAATATTTGTTAAGCAAATCTATGGAGCTTATTCGCAAAGACATCAATGTTGTTCTTGATTGGGGCTTTTGGACAAAAACAGAACGAAAAGCGATAAAAGAGTTTTATAAATCTAATAATGTCGAATGTGAGCTTCATTATGTGAATATCAGCGATGAAGTGTGGAAGTCTCGCTTGTATAAGAGAAACAACGAAGTGCTTGCAAATGAAACAAGTGCTTATTATATTGATGATAATCTAGCCGCAAAATTCGCTTCAATATTTGAGATGCCGAGCGAAGTTGAGGTTGATGTTTTTTATGGTGAAAGACAATGAATAAATACTTAAAAAATCTTAACCGCATAGAATTTGTTGTTACAATGGCTTGTACGGGCAAGTGCAAGCATTGTTCTCAGGGCGAACACAGAAGTAATGAAAATATTGACAGGCAAATTGCGGCTGATGCGGTGCGCAAAATCGCAGAAAAATACAATATAACCTCAGTTATGACCTTTGGCGGTGAGCCGTTACTTTATCCTGAAACTGTTTGTGAAATACATAAAGCGGCAAAAGAAATGAACATTCCTCAAAGACAGCTCATAACCAACGGATATTTCAGTAAGGATTCTGACGGAATCAGACTTGTTGCAAAAAAGCTTATCGAAAGCGGTGTTAATGAAATTCTCCTTTCTGTCGATGCATTTCATCAGGAAAGCATACCTGTTGAATATGTAAAAGAATTTGCTGCAGCAGTAAATATGCCGGGTATTAAACTGCAGGTTCATCCTGCGTGGCTTGTAAGTCCTGAGGATGAAAATATTTATAATATCAGAACAAAGGAACTGCTTGAAGAGTTTAACGAAATGGGAATCGAAACAAGCGAAGGTAATGTGATTTTTCCGAGCGGTAATGCATTGAAGTATCTCAGTGGGTATTTTGATCTGAGTAAAAAAGTTCTGAGTCCGTACACGGAGGACCCTTGCGATGTAAAGGCGATCTGCTTTAGCGCAAACGGTGATATTCTCGGAAGCAATATTCATAATAAGAAGATAGAAAAAATTTTATCGGATTATTCGCCTGTATAAATTCAGTTTTCCGACACTCAGGGCGTTTTTGTCTTGATTTTTATATAGATTATATGGTAAAATAACGAAGTTCTATAATTTTCAGGAGGTAAAACCCCCATGGCACAAAAAATACAAGCTGAAATGTGGGATAAGCTGCATTATCTTTTCAGAAGTTATAATGACAGAGTTGTCCATGTTGAATTACATTACGATTTTGAACTTGATGCTGAGATAATCAAAAAGTTTGTTTCAAATCTTTTTGAAAAAGCCCCGATATTGCACTCGTCATTTGTTTACAATATTATCCGCCCGTATTGGGTTGTGAATCCGTACAATGTTGATGATGCATTTACGATCAGGCATATAAAAGCAGAGGAAAAGGAAGCAGTTATTGAAGAGTTTCTTATGCAGGAGGTTAATCCTGAGGATAAGTTTCAGTTCCGTGTCGGTCTTTTTTATTTCGAGGGTAAAACAGCGTTCTGTTTCGTCTCAAACCATATGTGCTTTGACGGAGGAGATGTAAAGTATCTTGTTGTCAAAATGTGTCAGGATTATAACAGATATGTTGAGACAGGCGAGATGCCGAACGATATCCGCACAGGTTCAAGATCTTATAAGATGATCTACCGTGACCTTTCGGAGGAAGATAAAAAGGCAGCGGGTAAGCTCATCAGAAACCCTTCAGTCAAGGATCCGCACAAATTCCCGTTAACACAGAGCAGTCCTGACGACAAGTCATTTATGGCAAAGCATCCTCTCGACAGAGAAGTATTCAAGTCTGTTAAGGCTCTCGGCAAAAAGAACGGATATACTCTCAATGATATTCTTATGGCTGCATATTATGAGAGTGTGTACAGACTTGCAAAGTTCGACAAAAACGACAGCCTTACCATCGCAGGTGCGATAGATCTGAGAAGATATCTTAAGAATATGGACGGCGTCGGACTTACGAACCATACCGCTTGGATGCAGTGCAATATCCCTCACCTTGGTAAGGATATCTTTGAAACAATTAAGCTTGTTTCAGAAAGCACGAACAAATTCAAGCAGGACAAGTTCATGGGTCTGTACGGTCTGCCGCTTCTTAATTTCGGCTATACACTCCCGCATGCAATCGGTGAAATTGCGGTTAAAATCGGCTATGCAAATCCGCATTTTGCTATGAGTAATATCGGATTTATCGATCCCGTGGGTACAACGATCTGCGGTCATGAGCCGATTTACGGTTTTATGAGCGGTGCAGTTAAGTACAAGCCTTTCGTGCTTCTTTCAGTCATTTCTTATAAAGAAGACTGTATCCTTGCAATGGGTGTAAGGGGTAACGAAAAAGACAAAGAGATTGTCAATAAGTTCTATAACATATATGACGAATGTCTCAGGGAATTTGTCGACGGTTGGAATTAATAGTATTCAACAGCTACTTGCATTGCAGGTAGCTTTTTTCGTTCATTCCCTTTTTCTTGCCATTCACACCTGAAAGTGTCAGGTTTAGTGCTTTGTGTGCTATACTCTGTGCGTACTTGTACATACAAAGTAAGCGTAGGGGTGAAAATATTCCCCGGAAAGAAAGGATGTTTATCTATGAAAAGCAGATTAGTAAAAACGCTCGTTGCCATTGCGATGGCTGTTACTGTTATGTTGCTGTGTATGCCGATGTCATTAGCGGCTGAAACAAGCGGCAAGTGCGGTGATGATGCGACATGGAGCTACAATGCACAAACAGGCGAGCTTAAGATTGAGGGTACAGGTGTTGTGACCTGGACAGAAGACTGGGCTCAGTTTGATGAGTCATTGGAAACACCTGCGAGTGCAACTCTGAAGTCTTTAGTTATCTCTGACGGTATCACGGATATTTCAGCATTAACATGGCAGGGTTATTTCTCGCTTGAAAAGGTGACTGTACCCGGTACTGTTACTGCTGAAATTGCTCATGCGTTTGTCAATCAGACGTCTGTAGAGGAAATCATATTCAACGGCACTAAGCAACAGTGGGATAATATTATGCCTGAAGACTCACTTATGCTTTCTGAGGGTATCAAGGTTACATGCACAGACGGTACCGTTGAAATTGCGTCAGAATTTGACGGAACTGATACTGAGTCTCAGTCAGATACTGAAGTGAAAACAACAAAAAAGGCGTCAGGAAATACAACTGCTGACGGTGCAAAAGAAGCTCAGAGCATCAACGGCAGAACAATAATCATCATCGCAGCAGTTGCAGCGGGTGTAGTTGTGATTACAGTTGTTATTGCTGTAATTGTCATCAAGAAAAAGAAATAAGATCTGATACATAATTGAAGCGACGTAATCAAGATTTAACACTTGCTTACGTCGCTTTTATTTTAGTTTTTCTGCCTTTTTTCCATTCTTTTCCAACACAGAAAACCGTACATATCATTTACGAAAAATGTTGCAAAGCACACTGTCATAGGTAGATATGTGATGTCGGTCGAGGTCGCTAGTGCCCACAGAACTATAAGTACGATATCGTTAGTTGCGTATCCGAGCGCAAAGTACGGGCTTCTGAACGCCGTGAGTGTTGCAGCAATGTAGCTTGTAAGTACGGAAACTGTACTCGGAATAAGGTTTGCTGTATTGAACTTTTTCAGTATAAAATAGAATATTACGGTAACAACAACGGACGACAGAACAAGAAAAACAATCTTTTTGGTATTCAACCTGCTGACTTCAACCTCTGCTGTTTTCTTGTACGGATGCCTTATCCAGGAGATAAGCGAAATTACCGCCATCGGAAGAGTCATACCTACGTAAGTGAGCATTTCTCCGTAATAATGAAATCTGAAAGATATCACACCGTAGACGGTACTGAAAATTATCATCAGTATCTGTCCGAATGCAAAGCCTCGTGCCAGAAAAATCAGAGAAGTTGCTCCTATCAGGGAAGCTGTAAGCGAAAGATAATCTGTGCCGTGAGAAAGAAAAAAAGAAACTAAGATGATCAGTACCGAAGCTGTCCAAAGACATATTTCAAATTTATTCAGACTTCTGATTGCTTTTAAAATATTCATAACATCTACTCCAAAAAAATAACACCCGCAGCACATCTTCAAAGACCTAACGATGTGCAGACGGATGCATGGCATCACACTACCCGGTGGCAGTTTAAATATCTGTTTAATTATACTATCATATCCGTTCAGATAAATCAATAGTCTTTACTATTGATTTTAAATACTCCGGTTGTTATAATATAATCGTCAACGTCGGAAAAGGGGAGATACTGTGAATAAAATTAGGAATATTGCCGCTAACAGGCAACAGGAATGGGCAACAAGCTTAACGGAAAGAATCAGCTATTATGCATTCTTTGTCGGACAGAACGCTATTTATGCACTTGTTACATCTTACCTTACTACATACTTTATGTTGATTGGTGTTGATCTTACAAAGGCAACCGGAATTATGCTTGCAATCAAAATTTGGGATGCGGTAAACGACTGTCTGTTCGGTGTTATTTTTGACGCTGTAAAGTTTAAAAGCGGTAAGAAATACCTGCCGTGGCTTCGTGTATCGCTTGTGCTGATAGTTATCACAACCGTCCTGATGTTTGCGGCACCTTTCAACTCAACCGGTACGACAAAGCTCATATGGTTTGCGATAAGCTATCTTGTATGGGATACGGTTTACACTCTTTGTGATGTACCGATTTACGGAATCATAACATCGATGACGAAAAATATCTCCGAGCGTAACTCCATGATGGCATATAAAAGCGTCTGGGGCGGTGCAGGCAGTACTGTGACTACAGTTGTAGTTACGGTGCTCATAAGCGAAAAGGTCGGCAGTAATTATACTGTTGTTGCTATAGTTGTGGCAATTATTGCCTTTCTCACAATGCTTCCGTCCTGTCTTACACTCAAAGAACGCTATACTCCGCCTAAAGAGGAAGAAAACTTCACGATAAGAAATATGTTCTCATATCTGTTCAAAAACAAGTATCTTCTCATTTTCTATACCGGATTTTTCTTCTATTCAAGTGTGAATATTATAAATGCCCTCAACATGTGGGTTTCATTCTATCTTTTCAATGACAGTTTGTTCTCTCTTGTTGTCGGTGCGTTCAGTGCTGTCCCGTCTGTACTTCTTTCGATCGTTACACCACAGATTCTCAAAAAAGTCGACAAAATGGTCCTTTTTAAGTGGTGTACACTTGGCATTGTAGTATCAAGTGTTGTCATGTGGGCTGTCGGATATAAGAGTATTATTGCATTTGCGATCATTTCTGTTATACGTTCAATTCCGATGTCTATTTTCGGTTGTGTCCTGTTTATGTTCACACCTGACTGTGCGGAATATGGAAAGTTCAAGACGGGTGTAGATGCTAAGGGTATCACATTTGCCATCCAGACCTTTATGTGTAAGCTGACGGGAGCTGTTTCAGGATCTGTCAGTCTTTTATGGATGGGACTTGAGTACACGGGCTGGGTTACTGTAAAGGCTGAAAATTTCGAACAGCTTCAGGAGCTCAACGTTCAGCAGTCACCTCATGCACTTAATGTATTGTGGTTTGTTTACGTTATGGTACCCGCTATCGGTTATGTTTTCTCCTTGCTTGTATGGTTGTTTTATAAGCTCAATGACAAGGATGTACAGATTATGGCTGACTGCAATGCCGGCAAGATTACAAGAAAAGAAGCTGAAAAGATGCTTTCAAGAAAATATTGATTTATCGAAGGCACAGCTGTTTTAAGTGCCTGCTATCATTAAAATTAAAAATAACAAGGAGCGTGTAAAATGTCTTGCGTAAAATATGTTGATCCGACGATCGGAAATGTCGGTGACGAAGACTCTGATTATTCTCACGGTGGAGGTAAAACTCATCCGGGTGCTTGCCTTCCGGGGGGCTGTGTACAGCTTTGTGCAGATACAGTTACGGGAGGGGATAACGGTACAGGATATAACTATTGTCAGTCTACGATTGAAGGTTTCAGTTTTAACCGTATGAGTGGTATCGGTTGGTACGGTGACCTCGGCAATCTTCAGATAATGCCTGTGGTAGGAAAAACGGATCTGCGAAGCGGTACCAATGAATTCTTTCCCTTAAAAAAAGGTGCAGAGGGTTGGAAATCACCGTTTACTCATGAAAAAGAAACGGCAACCGCAGGCTATTACGGTGTTCATCTTGATCGTTATGATGTTGATGTAAGAGCGACGGTAACTCCGCATTGCGGTGTGCTCGAGTTTACATATCCAGAGACAGAAGATGCAAGGATTATTTTTAACTTTTCACGCCGTATCGGAGGACGTGTTGACTCTTCAACTGTGAAAATTCTCGACAGTACACACCTTGAGGGCGTGATTGAGTGTTCACCGAAGGGTGGCGGATTCGGTCACGGACACGGCAGAATCGAATACGAGCTTCATTTTTGCTGCGAGCTGTCAGAGCCTTTTAAATCAGCAGACTTTTTCAGCGAAGAAGAGTATATCGGATTCAACGACGTAGTTGAAGGTGAAGATATCGGTCTTGTTCTGAAATTTGAGGATACAAAAAAAGTTACATTGAAAACATCTGTATCTTATGTTGACATCGAAGGTGCAAGGAAAAACTTTGCAGAGGTTGCCGGTAAGTCTTTTGAAGATATCCATAATACAGCTGTTGAAAAGTGGGAAAAAGCACTTTCGTGTATCACAATTGATACTGAAAATGAGACGGATAAAATTCTGTTCTATACTTGCTTGTATCACACTCTTCTTGATCCGAGAATTTGTGCTGACGTTGACGGCAGGTATAAAGCACCTGACGGTACTATAAAGACGGACACAGATTACATTCAGCGTACTGTTTTCAGCGGTTGGGATGTTTACAGAAGTGAATTTCCGCTTCTTACGCTGATTTCACCCGAAACTATCAATGATGAAGTGAATTCACTCATAAGCATCGCAGAAGCAAGGAACGGTTCCTTCCCTCGTTGGGAACTTCTGGGAATCAATTCAGACTGTATGGTAGGCGACCCGGGAATTATCGTAATTGCTGATGCTTATATAAAGGGGATCTGCAATTTTGACGTACAAAAAGCATATGAGATTGCAAAAGCGGGTTCGTTAGGCAGCGAAACTCTTTTCGGAAAACCGTTTAACTGTCTGCGAGAAAGATGCGACTTCCTCAATGAAAAAGGTTTCAAGCCTGAGCTTTTAAGTGTTACTCTTGAAGAACTTCTGAGTAATTTCACTCTTGCTGAGTTTGCAAAGGCACTCGGCAAGAATGACGATGCAGAATTCTTTTATGAAACAGCAAAAAAATATCCTGTCAACTATAACCCCGAAACAGGTTTTATGGGACCGAGATATGAAGACGGTACCTTTATGCCGTTGGATGAGTTTGAGTACGATACCGACGGATGTGTGGAAAGTAATATTTATCAGCAGTCCTGGTTTGTCCCGTATGATATAGAAGGCTTGGCAGAACTTTTTGGCAGGGAGAGGTTTATTGATCTGCTTGAAAAGTTTTTGGAAAAGGCTGACTTTTCTGCTCTCTGGAATGATGATTATAACCATTCTAATGAACCGTGTCATAATCTGACGCACTACTTTAACATTATGGGTATGCCTGAGAGAACTCAGTACTGGACAAGACGTGTGCAGAAGGAAGCGTACAGACTCGGAGCTTTCGGCTTCTGCGGAAATGAAGATGTAGGTCAGCTTTCAGCCTGGTACGTACTGTCAGCTCTCGGCTTTGCTCAGGTGTGCCCGAGCATACCCGTGTATGAAATGAACTCCCCTTTGTTTAAAACGGCTACTCTGAAGCTCGACAGAAAGTATCATCCCTGTACAGTTGCAGATACATTTACCGTCGAGTGCGATAAAGATCCGCTTGAGTATCCCTATATCAAAGAAGCTTACCTGAACTCTGTCAGACTTGACGGCACAAGCGTTACATATGACGAGATAACAAACGGCGGAAAGATTTTGTTTGTAATGGGAAAATAACGCAGAAACTGTCCTGTAGCTGCTGCGACGCTTGTCGGTCAGGATTCGGGTGTATTTTTTGATTTTTACGCTCACCATATGCTCAACCCACAGGGCGTTATTATCAGCTGCTCCTGTTAAATGCGGTTTACGATTCGTTGAAATAAATTAAATTGTTAAATTTAGTGGTGATGAATTTGAAAAATAAGATTTCTTCAAGAAAATCCTTGCGACTAAAAGGTTTTGATTATAACACACCGGGTGCTTATTTCATTACATTTTGTACACAAAAAAGAAAACAAATTTTATCACACATCGTAGGGGCGATTCACGAATCGCCCGAATTACAGTTGACACCATATGGCGTAATCGTGGATTCTGTTATGCAAAATATTCCTGAATATCTCCATGTAACGATAGAGCGATATATAATCATGCCCAATCATATTCATTTAATTGCGGTAATTACTGAAGAGGATATGTTGTGTGAAATCCGCGAATCACCTCAACAGGCTCGATCAATTATTTCAAAATTGATTGGATATATAAAAATGAATGCTTCTAAGTCAATCAGACAGTGTTACGGGAAGATTTCTGTGTGGCAACGAGGTTATTACGATCATGTGGTTCGCAATCAAAATGATTATGAAGCATTAGCAGAATATATCCGAGAAAATCCCTTGCGTTGGGAATTAGATAGATTTTACTCAGAAGAATAGTGTGTTAGTTTATCTGTAATAAAAGTGATATCTTTGATAAAGGATGGTAATATGAATGGTAAATGTTCATATATTTTTGACGTAGAATGGTTTGAGAATACTGCACTGAAAAATCCAATCTGTACTTCAGATCATACATTGGAAGAATACTTTCCGGAGTTTTATTCACTGCACTATGATGTGCGTATATTAGCTGCTAAGAGTTCAACTACTGAGGAAAAATCATCACCCTTTTATAATGATTATCGTGAACGATATGGTGTCAGAATCCTTTCGGATTTTGATAAAATTTTTGGCGACAAACCAAAGAAATATGTGTTTTTAAGTGGTTTTACTCAGACTCAGTTTGTGCAAATTGCACCGAAAATTAAAGATACAGCTGAAGTGATATATTTCTTTAAATGTCCGAGAATAAAAGACCTTTCTGGATTATCACAATTTACAAACCTGAAATGTGTGCATATATTTTGGAATAACTCTTTGGAAAGTTTATGGGAAATGAAGAATAACAAGCAATTGAGAGTTATTTCTTTCGCTGCAATATCAAAGTTAAAGAGTATTGAAACATTAAAAGACTCTGCAGTTGAGTATATACACCTTGATAGTTCTGATAATAACGGCAACAGAAAACAGGCACTTTTTGATCTGAAGGTTTTTGAGCAAATGCAGAATCTGAAACACATATTTCTCGGATATAAAGATTGCTTTTAAATTACCGAAAATCCCCGACAGATAAAGAAATCTGTCGGGGATTTTTATAGTATGACAACGGGCGATTCGTGAATCGCCCCTACTATAAGATTTATTTATACTGTATCAACCTGAAAAATTCTTTTTTGTTTTACTGAATGCTTTTTTATAAAACACTTTCAGGTGTTATATGTGCATTTACATAATCCTCAATGATTCTGCCGTCGCTGAAACGGATAACACGATGTGCTTTGGCGGCAATTTTATCATCGTGTGTGATGAGGATGATTGTGCGTCCTTCTGTCCAGAGCTCGTTTATGATCCGCATAACCTCCTTGCCCGAAGCAGAGTCAAGGTTACCTGTCGGTTCATCGGCAAGGATTACGGGAGGTCTTGCTGCTACGGCACGTGCGATTGCGACTCTCTGCTGCTGACCGCCTGACATCTCGCTCGGCAGGTGGTTCATTCTCTTTTCGAGTCCTACACGCTTCAGAGCTTCTGTAGAGAGCTTTTCTCTTTCTTCCGCTTTCATTCCTCTGTAAATGAGAGGGAGCTCAACATTGCCTTTTGCCGTAAGACTGGGAATGAGATTGAATCCCTGGAAGATAAAGCCTATTTCACGGTTTCTGATAGCACTCAGTTCATCGTCATCCATATCTTTTATGTCTTTACCGTCAAGAATATATGTGCCGCTTGTGACTACATCAAGCAGTCCAAGCATATTCATAAGAGTTGATTTACCCGAACCTGACTGACCTACGATTGCAACGAAATCGCCTCGGTCAATGTTAAGGTTAACTCCGTCGAGTGCACGGACTTCGTTTTCTCCGGGATTATAAATTTTATATGCATTTTTCAATTCAATTAAATGTGACATACAATCACTCCGTATTTTGTATTGCTCTAATATAATATCACTAATTTTCCATAAAATCAATTAAATATATCAGCTTGCCTTGTTAACATTTTGTGAATTTTAGTTTTTTACCGTGCATTGTTTTATTGATTTTAGCGGATAATCTGTTATAATGTAGTCATCAAAGTAAAGCAGGTAATTATATGTTACAGAAAATAAAGAAAAAGATATCCCGTATGCATATTATAGCAGGCGGTTTCCTTGCTGTAATTCTCATAGGTTCCTTACTTCTGATGTTGCCGATTGCGACACGCGAAGGACAGACGACAGATTTCATAGACGCTCTGTTTACTGCCACGAGTGCAACGTGTGTTACGGGACTCGTACCGTTTGATACTTACACTCATTGGACTCTTTTCGGTCAGCTCGTCATCCTTTTTATGATTCAGCTCGGCGGTATCGGATTTATGACAGTAATAACGATGGCGACTCTTTTTATGCGTCACAAAATCGGTCTGCAGAACAGAATGCTTATAATGGAGTCAGCGGGTACTATCACACTTTCGGGCATAGGACAGCTTGTCAGAAGGATTGTTGCAGGTACCGCTATCATAGAGAGTGTCGGTGCTTTGATACTTGCGACGCAGTTTGTGCCTGAATTCGGATGGATACGCGGACTATATTACTCTTTCTTTCATGCAATTTCAGCATTCTGCAATGCAGGCTTTGACCTTATGGGACGGCTTGAACCGGGTTCGTCAATGATTCTTTTTAACGGTAATGCTGTTGTTATGCTTACATTATCAATGCTGATCCTTGTAGGCGGTATAGGCTTCTTTGTGTGGGACGACATTATTGTTTGTAAGGCGAAATTCAAAAACTACAAAATTCACACAAAGCTCGTTTTAGTTTCAACGGCTGTACTGATAGTTATTCCGTTTGTGATGTTTTTCTTTTTCGAGTATGACTACGCATTTAAGGAAATGAATATTTTTGAAAAACTGCTGAATTCGTTCTTCCAGACGGTAACACCGAGAACTGCAGGTTTTTCAGGTATTGATATGACAACACTCTCTGAACCGGGCGGAATTCTGACGATCGTTCTTATGTTCATCGGCGGTAACCCGGGTTCTACCGCAGGCGGTGTCAAAACTACGACGATTGCGGTTATACTACTTTCGACGATTGCTTATCTTCAGGAAGATAATAATGTCACCGTATTCAAAAAGCGTATAGAGGACAAAATGGTGAGACGTGCAAGCTCGATTGCATTCATCTATTTTATGATGATTCTCGTATCAGCTTTTGTGATCAGTTGGATTGAACCGATCGGTCTTCGAGAGGTTTTATTTGAAGTAGTATCTGCTGTAGCTACCGTCGGTCTTTCGATGAACGTTACACCCACATTATCAGCTGCTTCAAAAGTTGTAATCATTGTGCTTATGTATGCAGGTCGAATAGGTGCACTTTCATTTATAATGCTTCTGTCTAAGCGTAATAAAACAGCGATACTCAAACGTCCCGTAGGCAAAATAATGATAGGTTAAGGTGAACTAATATGAAATCAATTCTTGTAATAGGTATGGGCAGACTCGGCAGACATCTTGCCTCAACAATGCTTGACCTCGGCAATGAGGTTATGGTAATTGACAAAGATCCTGAGGTGATTGAAAGCCTTTCACCCTCGCACGGCGATGCAAACATCGGTGACTGTACAAATGAAAATGTAATTATGGCACTTGGTGTTGAAAGCTTTGATATCTGTTTCGTTACGATTGACTCGGACTTCCAGTCATCTCTTGTTGTGACGTCGCTTCTCAAAACTCACGGAGCGCAGATGATCGTTTCTACCGCAAAACGTGATATTCAGGCAGATCTTCTTAAAAAGATAGGTGCTGATGAGGTTGTTTACCCTGAACGTGAAATAGCTGAAAAGCTTGCTGTGAGATATAATTCAAGCAATATTTTCGACTTCATCAAGCTCACACCCGAATATGCAATCTATGAGATTCCGACACCCTCTGTCTGGGCAGGTAAGACGATTGCGAGTCTCGGTGTCAGACAGCATTACAAAGTGAATATAATCGCAATCAAAAAAGGAAACACTCTTGACACAATGCCGGGAGCTGATTATGTATTCAGACCTGATGACCATATCATAGTCATCGGCAAAGCAGGGGATGTGTTCAGACTTTCTTCAGAAAGGTGATAGATATGACAGTTAAAGAACGTTTACAAGCATTGAATGTTCCGTCACCTCTTGAGGTTACGGGAAAAAGAGCAACAACGGTCGAAGAATGGAAAGAGATAAAACCAATCGTCAGAGATATGATGTATAAATATGAGTACGGCTATCTTCCCGAAAAGCCTGAAAGTGTTTCATTTAAGTACGTGAGTGAGCCTGATAGTCGCTTCTGTGCGGGTAAGGCTTCTATAGCTCAGGTTGAAATAACGTCAAAAGTATATGGTGAGGAATTTACTTTTCCGATTACATATGTTTGTCCCACAAAAGTTCAGGGGAAAATAAAAACCTTTGTCTGCATAAATTTTCGTCCTGATGTTCCGGATAAATATATCCCGACAGAGGAGATTATCGACAACGGCTTTGCAATCGCATCTTTCTGCTATCAGGATGTAACGACTGATGACGGTGATTTTACAAACGGTCTTGCAGGTGTGATTTATAAGAATAAAGAAAGAACTCTCTATTCACCCGGCAAAATCGCAATGTGGGCGTGGGCAGCGATGAGAGTTATGGATTTTCTTGAAACCCGTGAAGAAGTCGACCTCGGCTGTGTAACCGTCTGCGGACATTCAAGACTCGGCAAAACTGCACTTCTTGCAGGTATATCCGACGAACGCTTTGCCTGTGTTCATTCCAACTGTGCAGGCTGCAGCGGCGACTCTCTCAACAGAGGAAAGCAACCGGGAACTGAAACAATAGGCAATATTATCGACCGCTTCGAATTCTGGTTCTGTGAAAACTATAAGAATTATTACGGTAAGGATAACGAAACTGAGTTTGAACAGCACTTTATGCACGCCTTGATTGCACCCCGACCTGTTCATATCGCTTCTGCGGAAGAGGACAAATGGGCAGGACCCGAGCTGCAGTTCCTTTGCTGTGCGGCGGCATCCGAGGTCTAT
>JAGBFD010000013.1 GCA_017936645.1 Clostridia bacterium | reverse complement strand
GTGTTCCAGAGTGTACCCATAAACTTACGCTGACCCTCTGTAACTGCCTTGCCGTGGAAACGGTTCGGGAGCCACGGAGCAGAGTTTGTATAGAAGTACCAACGGATAGCATCTGCACCGTATGTCTGAAGTGCTTCAAACGGGTCGACTGCGTTACCCTTTGACTTACTCATCTTCTGACCGTTTTCGTCCTGAACGTGACCGAGAACGATAACGTTTTTGAACGGAGCCTTGTCAAAGATAAGAGTTGAGATTGCAAGAAGTGAATAGAACCAGCCTCTTGTCTGGTCAACAGCTTCTGAGATAAAGTCTGCAGGGAACTGTGACTCGAAAAGTTCCTTGTTTTCAAACGGATAGTGGTGCTGTGCGAAAGGCATTGCACCTGAGTCGAACCAACAGTCGATAACTTCAGGAACTCTCTTCATCTCGCCGCCGCACTCAGGACACTTGATTGTAACAGCGTCGATGTACGGACGGTGAAGCTCAATGTCGTCAGGACAGTTGTCTGACATTGATTTGAGCTCTTCAATGCTGCCGATTGAATGTCTGTGACCGCATTCACACTCCCAGATATTAAGCGGAGTACCCCAGTAACGGTTACGGCTGATGCCCCAGTCCTGAACGTTTACAAGCCAGTCGCCGAAACGGCCCTTACCGATGCTTTCGGGAATCCAGTTGATTGTATTGTTGTTTTTGATAAGGTTATCCTTAACCTTTGTCATCTCGATGAACCATGACTCTCTTGCATAGTAGATAAGCGGAGTGTCACAGCGCCAGCAGAACGGATAGTCATGCTCAAACTTAGGAGCTGAGAAGAGGAGCTTTCTGTCCTCAAGGTCCTGAAGGATAGGCATATCTGCATCCTTGACGAAGAGACCGCCGAAAGGTGTGTTGTCAGTCATATGACCTGAGCCGTCAACGAACTGAACAAACGGAAGATCATACTTTCTGCCGACCTTTGAGTCATCTTCACCGAATGCGGGAGCAATGTGAACGATACCTGTACCGTCAGACATTGTAACGTAGCTGTCGCAGGTTACGAAAAATCCTTTTTTCTTCTGCTTTGCTGCTGTCTCTCCTGCACAAGCGAAGAGAGGCTCATATTCTTTTCTTTCAATGTCTGTACCTACATACTTTTCGAGGATTTCGTATGCGGGAGTGTCATCTGTTGCAAGTGAGCCGAGAACTTTGTCAAGAAGCTCGACAGCCATATAATATGTGTAGCCGTCAGCTGCCTTTACCTTTGCGTACTCGTCTTTCGGGTTTACGCAAAGTGCAACGTTTGACGGAAGTGTCCACGGAGTAGTAGTCCATGCAAGGAAGTAAGCATCTTCGCCAACTACCTTGAAACGAACGATAGCTGAACGCTCTTTTACGTTCTTATATCCCTGTGCAACCTCGTGTGATGAAAGAGGTGTACCGCAACGGGGACAGTAGGGAACGATTTTGAAACCCTTGTAGATAAGTCCCTTGTCATAAATCTGCTTGAGTGCCCACCACTCTGACTCGATGAATGAGTTGTGGTAAGTAACATAAGGATCGTTCATATCTGCCCAGAAGCCGACCGTGAAGGAGAAGTCCTCCCACATTCCTTTGTACTTCCAGACGCTTTCCTTACACTTTTCGATGAAAGGCTCAAGACCGTACTCTTCGATCTGCTCCTTACCGTCGAGACCGAGAAGCTTCTCGACCTCAAGCTCAACGGGAAGACCGTGTGTATCCCAACCTGCTTTACGGGGTACCTGATAACCCTTCATCGTACGGTAACGGGGAATCATATCCTTGATAACACGTGTAAGCACGTGGCCGATATGAGGCTTGCCGTTAGCTGTCGGAGGACCGTCATAGAAAACGTAAGACGGACCTTTCTTTTCACAAGTTTTTTCAAAGATTTTGTTTTCTGCCCAGAACTTCTCGATTGACTTTTCACGCTCAACGAAGTTCATATTGGCGGGTACTTTTTTGTACATTCAATACACTCCTTACTCATTGTGAATAGGAAAAAATAAAAACCCGTCCCGCATGAAACAGGACGAGAAAACTCGCAACCACCTATTCAACATACTATAATATGCGTTCCCTGTAACGGAGGACAACCGTCAAGGCTTACTGATTTCAGCCCGAAGCTCAGAAGTGATTTTCAGCAAGGTGTACTTCGTACCGGGCTTCCACCGTCCCCGGTTCGCTTTGACTTCTCACAATGCTTACTGTCTTCGTCATAGCCGTTCTTTATTACATTATAAATTAAGATATCATAAATATTGTTTAGTGTCAAGGAAAAAAACACGGCACTTGATACGATAAATCGCTGCTCATTTGCATAAAAACTGAAATAACTTACAAAAATGACAACATTTTAACAACTTACACAAAAAATATAATGAATAAAAATCCATATTTGACAAACTTTTTTGAGCTTTAGATGTTTACATATTGCTTTAAAAGTGTTATTATTTACGGTGGTAAAATAAATTGCTATATTTATCAATATAACTCTAAGGAGGAAAAAGCAAAATGGCAAGAATGAAACAAACCATGGACGGTAATACCGCTGCTGCTCACGTATCTTATGCG
>JAGBFD010000112.1 GCA_017936645.1 Clostridia bacterium | reverse complement strand
TGGGGGATATTTTTACAAAAAAACTACAAAAACTCAAGCTTTTCATGAAGTATCCCTCCGTCTTTTGCTTCGCAAAATCCACCTCCCTTTAGGCAAGGGAGGCAATGCCATACTTTAATTTGTGCAAAACTAAACATCCCCACAAACCCGAATTTGTAATAATCATCGTAAACACGCAAAAAAATCCGACAGAGAAAACTGTCGGATTTTTATCAATATATTCACAAATCAGATTCGTGCTACACCCGAATCCCGTGCAGCCTGAGCAACTGCTGTCGCTACTGCACCTCCGACTCTCGGATCAAAAGCCATCGGGATAACATAATCAGGATTGAGCTCTTCGTCAGAAACAAGGCCTGCGAGAGCCTTTGCTGCTGCAATCTTCATTTCTTCGTTGATGTCACTTGCCCGCACATCAAGTGTGCCTCGGAAAATTCCGGGAAACGCAAGAACGTTGTTAACCTGATTCGGGAAGTCACTTCTGCCCGTACCGACAACAGCCGCACCTGCTTCTTTTGCAAGATCAGGCATGATCTCCGGTACAGGATTTGCCATAGCAAGAACAATGGGATCCTTTGCCATTGAACGGATCATATCCTGAGTCACAACTCCGGGGGCTGAAACTCCTATAAAGATATCTGCACCCTTCATAGCATCTGCAAGTGTGCCACGGATGTGATTTTTATTTGTAAAGTCTGCGATATCCTGCTTTGCAGGTGCAAGATCGTCTCCGTCACAGATAACACCCTTACGGTCACACATAATTATATCGCCTATACCCATAACCTTAAAAAGCTTTGCAATAGCAACACCCGCTGCACCTGCACCGTTAAAAACAGCCGTGCAGTCTTCGATCTTCTTGCCGACTATTTTAAGGGAATTTATGAGGGCTGCACAGCAGATAACTGCCGTTCCGTGCTGATCGTCGTGGAAGATAGGGATATCTGCCTTTTCCTTAAGTTTTCTTTCTATCTCAAAGCAACGCGGTGCTGCAATATCTTCGAGGTTAATTCCGCCAAAACTTCCGCAAAGAAGCAGAACGGTATTTACAAACTCATCAACATCCTGAGTACGTATGCAAAGCGGGAAAGCATCAACACCGCCGAACTCTTTGAAAAGAACACACTTTCCTTCCATAACAGGCATACCTGCTTCAGGTCCGATATCGCCAAGACCGAGCACAGCCGATCCGTCTGTTATAACAGCAACAAGGTTTGAACGACGTGTAAGCTCGTAGCTCTTGTTTACATCCTTCTGTATTTCAAGACAGGGCTGAGCAACGCCCGGTGTATAAGCAAGAGAAAGTGCTTCTTTATTGTCAACCTTTGTTCTTGAGATTACTTCAATTTTACCGTTCCACTCATAGTGGAGCTTAAGTGATTCTTTTGCATAGTCCATTATTATATATCCTCCAACTCGACTATTACTTTTCCCACGGGAATACGTAGTTCAGGTCAAGATCGTCACGCACCTTATTCATTTCAGCCTGAACCGATTCGTTTATCGGGACACCGCTGTCCTTACGTCTCAGACTGATCTCCCATTCTTTCTCTCCTGCGGTATAAATGCGTTCTTCGCCCGGCATTTTCTTTGAAGCACGTACAGAACGGATGATATCTCCTGCTTTCTTACGTGCAATTTCTTCACCTAGGAAATGATCTGTATCAATAGCGATAAAGTAGTGACCCAGACGGTACGGACGGATATTGCCTTTTTCATCCTTGCCGTCAAGCTCTTTGCCGAAAGCACCGTCCTGAAGAACTGACGATAAAAACTCAACCGCCATTGCAAATCCGTAACCCTTGTAACCACCTAGTTCTTCACCTATACCACCAAGAGTAGTCAGTGCTGCAGTACCCTGACGTATCTGCCTGAGTGCTTCACCCGCATCACCCTCAACCGGATTTCCGTCAATATCTATAACTGTTCCGGGGCGAATTTTCTCACCGATTCTCTCATAATACTCAACTTTACCGTTTTGTGTGATCGACGTTGCACAATCAAAGCTGAAATCGAATTCTTCATCCGTAGGAACACCTATTGTGAACGGATTTGTACCGAACATACCTTCCACACCGAATGTGGGTGCAACTGAAGGTCGGGCATTGGTACCGGTCATTCCTATACAACCTGCTTTTGTAGCCATCGTCGTGTAATAACCTGCAATACCGTAGTGGCAGGAATTACGCACGGCAACCATTCCCATACCGTATTCCTTGGCTTTCCTGATCGCCATATTCATAGCCTTGTATCCTACCACCTGACCCATACCGTTATGACCGTCAACGACTGCTGTAGTGGGTGTCTCTCTGATGATCTCAAAGTTTGTCACAGGCTGCTGAATTCCTGCATTGATTCTGTCTATATATACAGGCTTAAATCGGTTGCATCCGTGAGATTCAATTCCTCTTCTGTCAGATTCCAGTATGACATCAACGACTATTTCACAGTCATCCTCGGGAACTCCGACTCCTTTGAATGCATCGACCATAAAGTCGTGCAACGTTTTCCAATCACATACCACTTTGGGCATAAAAATCCTCCGTATCTTTTCATTATATAATATATACGGTATTATTTTTGCCCAAATTACAGTTTAATTATCAATTATTAATCTTCTTCTGCCCAACCTTTTGAACGTTCGACAGCACGAAGCCAACCTTTATAAAGCTTATCTCTGTCCGCCTGTTCCATCTTCGGAACAAATACTTTTTCAACCTCACGGTTATTTTCTATTTCATCCAGGTTATCCCACATACCTACCGCAAGTCCTGCAAGGTATGCTGCACCGAGTGCCGTCGTCTCAACAGTCTTCGGACGGTTAACTTCAGTACGGATAAGATTTGCCTGAATCTGCATCATAGCGTTACTTACGCTCGCTCCTCCGTCAACACGCAATTCTGAAAGCGTGATACCCGAATCTTTCGTCATTGCTTCGAGCAGATCTGTGGACTGAAAAGCAATACTTTCGAGCACAGCTCTTGCGAAGTGTGCTCGGTTAACGCCTCTTGTAAGACCCACAATCGTACCTCTCGCATACATATCCCAGTACGGTGCACCAAGACCCGTAAATGCCGGTACAATATACATTCCGTTTGCATCGGGAACTATTTCAGCGAGCTCATCACAACGACTTGCGTGGTCGATAAGATGAAGCTCATCACGAAGCCATTTGATAACTGAACCTGCATTGAAAGCACTGCCTTCAATAGCATAGATTGTTTTTCCGTTAAGGCTCCACGCAACACCTGTCAGAAGATTGTGCTTGGAGTCAACCCTGGTTTCACCCGTATTCATAAGAAGGAAACAGCCCGTTCCGTATGTATTTTTCGCCTGTCCCGGATTAAAGCAAGCCTGACCGAAAAGTGCAGCAGGCTGATCACCGACAGCACCGCAGATAGGTATACCCGCAAGCTCTTCAAGACCGAGAATATTCGGTGCAACTTCACCGTAAATCATACTTGACTCAACGGGTGTGGGAAGCATACTCATAGGTACACCGAGTTTTTCGCAAAGATACTCGTCCCATTCCAGTTTATCGACGTCAAACAGCATTGTTCTGGATGCATTTGAATAGTCGGTAACATGAACCTTACCGCCGGTAAGATTCCATATAAGCCATGTTTCTACCGTTCCGAAAAGGAGTTTGCCGCTTTCAGCCGCATCACGGGCGCCGGGAACATTATCAAGAATCCACTTGATTTTTGTACCTGAGAAGTAAGCATCTATCAGAAGACCCGTATGCTCGCGTATGTAATCACTGAGACCATCATTCTTCAGTTGCTCACAAAGATCAGCCGTACGGCGACATTGCCATACAATTGCATTGTAAACAGGTTTGCCTGTTTCTTTATCCCAGATGATTGTCGTTTCACGCTGATTGGTGATACCGATACCTGCAATTTCCGAAACATCAAACTCTCCCGAATTAATAACAGACGTTATTGCCTTGAGCTGACTGTAGAGAATATCCATAGGGTTATGCTCAACCCAACCCGTTTTGGGATAAATCTGATCAAACTCATTCTGAGCCATAGATACTATTTTTCCCTGCTTATCAAAAACGATTGCGCGCGAGCTTGTTGTGCCCTGATCAAGAGCCATTACATACATGGTTATGCCCCCTAATTCGTATTTATTATAAGCGGAAAATACAAATCTCCACTATACTTACATTTTAAACCTTATGCATATAAAAGTCAACACAGATCAGATATGTTTTGTAGTATTTGTATAATCGGGGACTTATCCGATATACACATATTCCCAACTGTTTAAAAAAGCAAAAATCGTTCTTGAAATATTCCGAAACAGAAGTATAATTAACATAAAGCAACACTTTGTTTGCTCGGTGTGGTTTTTATCGTAACGCAACTTATGATAAGATTAATAAAAAACTTTACGAGGTGGTCAGATTGAAAATTATCAAAAAAACTTTTTCCGTGATTATGGCTCTGTGCCTGTTGGTCACTCCGCTTGTTTTAAACACAAGTGCCGCTGACAAAACAAAAGAGGCTTTACCTCTCTCAGCAGGACTTCCTGCACTTCGCGATCAGTTTGAAAGCGGTGTTGCTGATGATTCGGAAGGTTATGCACTTGATTATTGCTACTATTCCCCTGCAGGTAAAAACGATACCGAAAAGTACCCTGTTGTTATCTACCTTCACGGTATAGGTCACGGTTCATATGTCGGCTCTCAGCTCGATGACAGCTCAATGGCGACATGGGCTTCCGCAGAACTTCAGGAAAGATGGACCGACACAGGCGGAGCATACATCCTTCTGCCCAGATGCCCTGAAGATCAGCTGCAGTACTGGAACAAATCTATGGTAGAGCCGCTTCGCAATCTCATCGACTGTTTTATTTTTGAGAATAGTGAAAACATCGATACTACAAGAATTTTCATCGGCGGTTCATCCGCAGGCGGAGAAATGACATGGGATATGGCTATAGCTTATCCTGAATACTTTGCAGGCATTTATCCTCTTGCTTCAACAGGTACAAGAACTGAAGAGGATATAAAGAAGTGCAAAGATGTATCTATCTGGGTTTTTGCAAGTGAGCTTGACCCGCTCGTAAACTACTCTTTAAATGTAGTGCCGCAGTGGGAAAATATCTGTGCTTACAACTCTGATCCCGGAAACTGCCGACTTTCAACATTCACTGAGGTTCTGAATCCTGACGGAAGCAAGGGCGACTCAAACCACCGTCTTTATACTACAATAATGTATGATTTCTTTACAGTTGACGGCTCAGCATATCCGAACGTTACCACTAAAAACGGCAACGGACAGAAGCTCAGTCTCGTCAATAAAAAAGGTATAATTACGTGGATGTGTAACACTCACTCTTCATTTGACGGAGAAACTTCTTCAGGCGGTCTTGGTACAAGCTTATTTGACATCATTCTCATCCCGATAAGAAACATTATTTTCAAAATAGCAAACATCATTCAAAGACTTCTTGGTTTTGTATAATCAGCAATTAACCGGAACAATAAAGATTCAAGGTGACTTCAGAAAATGGATATTGAAAAATTAAGAAAAGGTCTTTACAAGCTGTCTGTTGCTTGTCTTATCATCTGTATAATTGTGTTTATCATCAATTATTTCGTTTTCCACTACGTAACTGATGACGGCATAACATTCGTCTGGCACCCTGAAGCGGGCAAACCGTTTGTTACCGACCTTATCGGTATTCTCGGTGCAGATATGCTTTGTGCTTCAATCGTTTCAGCTCTGTGTGCGAAAATTATTTGCAAAAAATAACATTAAATCAAACAACAGTTACATAAAATCAAGGTGGGAAGTTTATTCAAAGCTTCTCACCTTTTTAATTGTTACATTTTTTATTAATTACTGATATTCACTTGAAATCTTTGAAAAAACGTGGTATAATGAGTTTGTTAAAAAAATAACACTCTTTTATAAATGTTAACAGGAGGACAACCCAATGTACAGATTCACTTTACCCAGAGACCTTTATTACGGCAAAGATGCTCTTGAGGCTCTCAAAACAATCAAAGGCAAAAAAGCTATCATCGTTCTCGGTGGCGGCTCTATGAAAAAATTCGGCTTTGTCGACAAGGTAGTTTCTTACCTTAACGAAGTAGGCATCGAAACTCAGCTTTTCGAGGGTGTTGAACCCGATCCGTCAGTCGAGACAGTTATGAAGGGCGCAGAGGCAATGCGTGCTTTCGAGCCTGATCTCATCGTCGCTATGGGCGGCGGTTCACCGATCGACGCTGCAAAGGCAATGTGGGCTTTCTACGAGTATCCCGAAGTTACATTTGAGCAGCTCATCACTCCGTTCAGCTTCCCTGAGCTTCGTCAGAAGGCAAGATTCATCGCAATCCCCTCCACATCAGGTACAGCTACTGAAGTTACAGCTTTCTCAGTTATCACAGACTATCAGAAGGGCATCAAATATCCCCTCGCTGACTTCAATATCACTCCCGATGTCGCTATCGTAGATCCTGCACTTGCAGAGACAATGCCTGCTAAACTCGTAGCTCACACAGGTATGGATGCTCTCACACACGCTATTGAAGCTTACGTTTCAACTCTTCATACAGTATTCACAGATCCCCTTGCTCTCAAGGCTATCGACATCGTTGACCGCAAGCTCACAAAGTCATTTGACGGTGATATGGAAGCAAGAGAAGAAATGCACTACGGTCAGTGCCTCGCAGGTATGGCTTTCTCAAACGCACTTCTCGGCATCGTTCACTCAATGGCTCACAAGAC
>JAGBFD010000111.1 GCA_017936645.1 Clostridia bacterium | reverse complement strand
CCCTGTTAATTTTAGAATAAGCCTGAGATTACGCCGTTTTCATCAACATCGATTTTCTCAGCCGCCGGTACTTTCGGAAGTCCGGGCATAGTCATAATGTCTCCGGTAAGAACAACAATGAATCCTGCACCTGCAGACACTTTGACATTTTTAATTGTAACCGTAAAGTTCTCCGGTGCGCCGAGCTTAGTCGGATCATCTGAGAAGCTGTACTGCGTCTTTGCAACGCAGATAGGAAGCTTATCAAAGCCAAGCTCCCTGAGCGTTTCAATCTGCTTCTTTGCAGCAGGAAGAACGCTGATACCGTTGCCACCGTAAACACGTTTAACGATAGCTTCAATCTTATCCTCAATGGAACCGTCAAGCTCATATGAGAATGAGAAGTCATTTTCCTTTTCACAAAGTGCTACAACTTCCTTTGCAAGGTCTTCGCCGCCCTTGCCACCTTCAGCCCAAACGTTTGAAAGGACAACATTTACACCGAGATCCTTGCACTTATCAATGATGAACTCGATTTCCTTGTCTGTATCCGTCGGGAATCTGTTAACAGCGACAACGCACGGAAGCTTATAAACATTTGTAATATTTGAAACATGGCGAAGAAGATTCGGAACACCCTTTTCAAGTGCTTCGATATTTTCTGAACCAAGTTCTGTCTTAGCAAGACCACCGTGCATTTTAAGAGCACGTACAGTTGCAACCATAACAACAGCTGAGGGCTTGAGACCTGCATAACGGCACTTGATATCAAGGAACTTCTCTGCACCGAGGTCAGCACCAAAGCCTGCTTCAGTGACGGCATAGTCACCAAGTCGCATAACCATTCTTGTCGCAATAACAGAGTTACAGCCGTGAGCGATATTGGCAAACGGACCACCGTGAACGAATGCCGGTGTGCCTTCAAGAGTCTGAACAAGGTTCGGTTTGATAGCGTCCTTGAGAAGTGCAGTCATAGCACCTACAGCCTTGAGATCACCTGCTGTTACGGGCTTACCGTCATATGAATAGCCGACTATAATCCTTGCAAGTCTTTCCTTAAGATCAGTAATAGAAGTCGCAAGGCAGAATACTGCCATAATCTCTGATGCAACCGTGATGTCGAATCCGTCCTCACGCGGAACACCGTTAACCTTACCGCCAAGACCGTCAACGACATTACGAAGCTGTCTGTCATTCATATCAACGCAACGCTTCCATGTGATACGTCTTGTATCAATGCCGAGAGCGTTACCCTGATGGATATGGTTGTCAAGCATAGCTGCAAGTAGGTTGTTTGCAGCACCGATTGCATGGAAGTCACCTGTAAAGTGGAGGTTGATATCTTCCATCGGAACAACCTGTGCATAGCCGCCACCTGCTGCACCGCCCTTGACACCGAAAACGGGACCGAGTGACGGCTCACGAAGAGCAACCATTACGTTCTTTCCGATACGGCGAAGACCGTCGGCAAGACCGATTGTTGTAGTTGTTTTACCCTCACCTGCAGGTGTGGGAGTGATAGCGGTTACAAGGATGAGTTTACCCTCTTTCTTCTCTGTTTCGTTGAGAAGAGCATAGTCAACCTTTGCTTTGTATCTGCCGTACTGCTCGATGTATTTATCGTCAATATTTGCTGTTTTTGCGATTTCGGTAATGGGTTTCATTTCACACTGCTGTGCGATTTCAATATCAGTCAAATATCCCATTTTATTTCGCTCCTCTTATTTAAAATATTTAACAGCAGAAGAGAACATCTGCATATCGTATTCACCGTAAACATTCTTATAAAGACCGTAACCGATACGCTCTGAGTGTGCCATCTTACCGAATACACGTCCGTCAGGTGAAGTGATACCCTCGATAGCTGACATTGAATTATTCGGATTGAAGTGAACGTCGTCTGTAACGTTACCGTTAAGATCAACGTACTGTGTAGCGATCTGTCCGTTTGCGGCAAGCTCTTTGATAAGCTCTTCGCTTGCAAGGAAGCGGCCTTCACCATGAGAGATAGGCACGTTATAGATATCGCCGACCTTTGTTCCTGCAAGCCACGGTGACTTATTGGAAGCGATACGTGTTCTTACCATTCTTGACTGGTGACGTGCGATTGTGTTGAATGTAAGAGTCGGGCAGTTTTCGTCTGTATCGATAATCTTACCGTAAGGTACAAGACCAAGCTTGATAAGAGCCTGGAAACCATTACAGATACCACACATAAGACCGTCACGGTTTTCAAGAAGGTCTGTAACGCCATCCTTGATAGCGGCATTTCTGAAGAATGCTGTGATAAACTTACCTGAACCGTCGGGCTCGTCACCGCCGGAGAATCCGCCCGGAATGAAGATCATCTGAGCTGACTTGATCTTCTCTGCGAAGCTGTCAACGCTTCTTGCTATGCCGTCAGCTGAAAGGTTGTTGATTACGATTATTTCAGCATCAGCACCTGCATCACGCATAACCTTAGCTGTGTCAAATTCACAGTTAGTGCCGGGGAATACAGGGATAAGAACCTTCGGCTGTGCAACCTTGATTGCAGGAGCTTTGCGCTCTGTTGCTTCGAATGAGAATGTTTCGATTTCCTTATTGTCAGCAGGAATATTGCAGCTGAATACGCTTTCAAGCTTATCTTCATAAATCTTGAGAACTTCGTCTGCACAAAGCTTTTCTTCGCCGTATGCGAATGCTTTTTCCTCTGTAACATAACCGATGAGCGTACCGATTTCAGTATCGTCGCTGAGTTCGAGAAGGAATGAACCGTAGCAATATCCGAAGATATCATTAAGGCTCAATGCTGTGTCGAATGCGAAACCGAAACCGTTACCGAATGCCATCTTCATAACTGCTTCTGCAACACCGCCGAAAGTCGGAGTGTAAGCTGAAAGCACCTTGCCCTCTCTCATAAGAGATACAACTTCGTCAAAAAGAGCAAGAAGAGAATCTGTCTTCGGGAGATTATTTTCGTCATATTCAGGTTTAACAAGTACTACCTTGCTTCCTGATTTCTTAAATTCATTTGTAATAATATTGTCAACCTTCTCAGTTGTAACTGCGAAAGAAACAAGTGTCGGAGGAACATCGAGGTGTTCAAACGTACCACTCATTGAGTCCTTACCGCCGATAGCTGCAACGCCGAGGTTCTTCTGAGCTTCAAAAGCACCGAGAAGAGCTGAAAGAGGCTTGCCCCAACGCTTTGAATCCTTGTTCGGTCTCTCAAAGTATTCCTGGAATGTAAGGTAAACATCCTCATACTTTGCACCTGCTGCAACGAGCTTTGCAACTGATTCAACAACTGCAAGGTAAGCACCGTGGTACGGGCTCTTTGAGGTAATGAACGGGTTGTAGCCCCAGGTCATAACTGAGCAGTCGTTTGTATGCTTCTTCTCAACGGATACCTTAT
>JAGBFD010000110.1 GCA_017936645.1 Clostridia bacterium | reverse complement strand
TTCCGTCAGAACCTTCTCGGTAAACGTGTTGACTATTCAGGACGTTCAGTTATCGTTGTTGGCCCTGAACTCAAGCTTTATCAGTGCGGTCTTCCGAAGGAAATGGCACTTGAACTCTTCAAACCCTTCGTTATGAAGAGACTTGTTGAGACAGAGAAGGCAGGTAATGTCAAGTCCGCAAGAAAGATGGTTGAAAAGGCACATCCTGAAGTATGGGATGCACTTGAAATCGTTATCAAGGACCACCCTGTAATGCTCAACCGTGCTCCGACACTTCACAGACTCGGTATTCAGGCATTCGAACCCGTACTTGTAGAGGGTAGAGCTATCAAACTTCATCCGCTTGTATGTACAGCCTTCAACGCTGACTTCGACGGTGACCAGATGGCTGTTCACGTACCTCTTTCAGCAGAAGCACAGGCTGAGGCTCGTTTCCTTATGCTTGCTGCTAACAACCTTTTGAAACCTTCAGACGGACGTCCTGTTGCAGTTCCTACACAGGACATGATCCTTGGTTCATATTACCTTACTCTTGAAAAGCCGGGCGAACCCGGTGAAGGTAAGGCTTTCCGTAGCGTCGATGAAGCTACAATGGCTTATGATGACGGAACTATCACACTTCATTCTTCAATCAAAGTCCGTATGACAAAGACAATCAACGGCGTTGAATACACAAGACTTGTTCCGACTACTCTTGGTAAGATTATCTTCAATAATCCTATCCCGCAGGATCTTGGATTTGTTGAGCGTAATCCTGAAGATATCGACAGTATGTTCAGACTTGAGGTTGAGTTCCTTGTTAAGAAGGGTAACCTCGGTAAGATTATCGATAAGTGTATCCGTGTACACGGTACAGCAGTAGCTGCTGAGATGCTTGATAATATCAAGGCTCAGGGTTACAAGCATTCTACACGAAGCGGTATCACAGTTGCTGTGTGTGACGCAACTATCCCGCCGAAGAAGGCTGAACTTCTTGCAGAAGCTGAAGCTAAGATCGACAAAATCAGCAGAAACTATGACCGCGGTCTTATTACTGAGTCAGAGCGTTCAGACAGAGTCATTGAAGTCTGGGAGGCTTGTACTCAGGAGGTTGCTAAGGAACTCAAGGCTAACTTCGATAAGTACAACCCGATCAACATGATGCTAGATTCAGGTGCCCGTGGTAACGACTCACAGCTTCGTCAGCTCGCAGGTATGCGTGGTCTTATCGCTAACACAGCAGGTAAGACAATCGAAGTACCTATCAAGGCTAACTACCGTGAAGGTCTTAATATTCTTGAATACTTTATCTCATCCCGTGGTGCTCGTAAGGGTCTTGCCGATACAGCTCTTCGTACAGCTGACTCAGGTTACCTTACACGTCGTCTTGTTGACGTTTCACAGGAATGCATCATCCATGATGAAGATTGTGGTTGCGATGAGGGTATCGACGTTTATGATATCTTCCATGGCAACAGAAAGATCGTTGACCTCGCAGAGCGTCTCACAGGACGTTATCTCCTCAACGATTATATAGATGAAGATACAGGCGAAGTCATCATAACTAAGGATAAGATGATGACTGAAGTAGAAGCAAAGATTGTTGCTGATCACGCTAAGGCTAAGCTTCAGGCTAAGGTCGAAGCAGGTGAAGCAGATGAGACAGCAGTTGCTTCAGTTGTTATCCGTTCACTCCTTACTTGTAAGGCAGAGCACGGTGTATGTATCAAGTGCTACGGTTCTAACCTTGCAACAGGTGAGCCTGTAACAGTAGGTGAGGCTGTAGGCATCATTGCTGCACAGTCTATCGGTGAACCGGGTACACAGCTTACGATGAGAACATTCCATACAGGTGGTGCTAAGGACGCAGGCGACATCACACAGGGTCTTCCGCGTATCGAAGAACTTTTCGAAGCAAGAAAGCCCAAGTCACTCGCTATCCTTTCAGAAATTTCAGGTACAGTTTCATTCGAAGAGATCAAGAAGAGCCGTCACGTTGTTATTACTGACAATGAAAACGGTGAGTCAAAGGCATATCTTATTCCTTACGGCTTCCGTGAAATCGTTAAGGAAGGCGACAAGGTTACAAAGGGACAGGCAATTACAGACGGTGCTCCGAACCCGCACGATATCCTTGCTATCCGCGGTGTTGAAGCTGTTCACGACTACCTTATCCGTGAAGTTCAGAGAACATACCGTACACAGGGTGTTGATATCAACGATAAGCACATCGAGGTTATCGTACGTCAGATGATGCGTAAGGTTAAGATTGACGACGCAGGCGATACGAACTTCCTTCCGGGTTCTGTAGTTGAAAAGCACGAGTTCTACTCAGCAAATGATAAGGTTAAGGCTGAAGCTGCAGCAGAGGGAAGAGAGCCGAATTGTGCAACCTGCATTCCGACTCTTATGGGTATCACAAAGGCTTCACTTGCAACTGAGTCATTCCTTTCAGCAGCATCATTCCAGGAGACAACGCGTGTTCTTACCGATGCAGCTATCAAGGGTAAGACTGATCCTCTTATGGGTCTTAAAGAAAATGTTATCATCGGTAAACTTCTTCCGTCAGGTACAGGTATGAAGTGCTACTCTGAGGTTCAGCTCAGAAAGAAAGAGGACTCTCCGAACACAGTTATGGCAGACCTTCTTCCGATTGATTAATTAATATTTTAAAGCACTATGCTTCTTTTGAGGCATAGTGCTTATTTTTTTTTGTTTGGTAATATTTACACAAAAATTTTTTGTGTTATTTTGCAAAAAATACATATTTTTTATTGACTTTTACTCATACAAAGATTATAATATGGATGTAAATGGAGCAAATATCATTAAAAATGATACGAAATGGAGGGATTTTGATGCAGGATGTAAAGAATATGCACTTTAACGGCGAGTATTTTCATTCTATAGACTCGAATAATCGTGTAATCATGCCTGCAAAGATCAAAGATGCCCTCTACGGTCAGTCTTTTACCATTTACCACAAACCGAACGAGAAATGTCTGCGACTTTATGTCACTTCCGAATGGGATGATATGGTATATAAGATCGCCTATGTTGATGACGGGGTCGACAGAACAGATCTTCAAAGACATTTTTCAATCAACTCAAAGGTTTATGACCTTGATGCACAGGGCAGATTTGTTTTACCTGCAAAGTTTGTTGAGGCGGCTAACCTGAAGAAAGAGATCGTTACAATCGGTATCGGTCCTCGTGCTGAAATCTGGGACAAGGAAGAATACGAGCAGCAGCTTGCTAAGGATAAGGTTGTTGACGTTGTATTGCCGTTCTGATGTCAGATTTTAAACATATTCCCGTTTTGTTTTATGAAACCGTCGATGCACTTAATGTAAAACCGGACGGAATTTACGTTGATTGCACGGCAGGGGGCGGAGGTCACAGTGCTGCAGTCGCAGAAAAGCTGACTACAGGCAGACTGATCTCTATAGATCAGGATCCTGAAGCCATTGAGGTCCTTACAAAAAGATTCGAAAACAACCCTAACGTGGTTGTTGTTCATGACAATTTTGTCAATATTAAATCAGTTCTCAGCAACCTTGGCATCATTGGTGTCGACGGTGTGATGGCGGATTTGGGCGTTAGTTCCCATCAACTCGACACCGATGCCAGAGGGTTTTCTTTTCATAAGGATGCACCGCTTGATATGAGGATGTCAATGTCAGGCATAAGTGCGGCAGATATAGTGAATTCAGCTTCGGAAGCAGAGCTGAAGAGAATTATATATACCTACGGAGAGGAAAAATTCGCTCCGTCTATCGCCCGAAATATAGTAAAAGCAAGACAGATCAAACCGATTGAAACTACGTTTGAATTGGTGGATATCATAAAAGATTCAATGCCGATGAAAGCGAAACGTGACGGTCACCCGGCGAGAAAAACGTTCCAGGCATTGAGAATCGAAGTAAATCAGGAGCTCACGAAGCTTGAAAAGGCACTTGATGATATGTTTGAAGTGCTGAAACCTTCAGGAAGACTTGCTATTATAACTTTCCACTCGCTTGAGGACAGAATGGTTAAAAAACGTTTCAATACATTCTGTGAAGGATGTACCTGCCCACCGCAGTTTCCGGTGTGTGTGTGCGGAAAAACTCCGAGAGGAAGATTACCGTTCAAGTCAAAAGCTCCGTCAGTAAATGAAGTGGATGAAAACTTCAGAGCACATAGTGCACGTCTTCGTGCTGTCGAAAAGCTCTGAGTTTATATATCAGTTAATCGGGAAAGGAGATTACGGCAATGGCAAACAATGAAACAGCAGCACTTGATCTTGATTTGTTTGATGTGCAGAAAAATGCATATGTACCGCAGGAAATACCCAAAAAGAGAATACAGAAGCCGAAGCTCCTTGAGCCAAAGCCGGTCAGCAGAGCACAGATTGTACACGAATCACGTGAGAGCACAAAAATGGCTATCAGAGCGTGTGCATTTGCATTGGCAATGTTTCTTACTATCGGTGCAATAATTTTCTGCCAGGTTGAGCTTACAAATCTTCAGATTGAGCTTACGGCGAAGCAGAATGAATTGAGTGTTCTTGAGAGTGAAAATGTTTCTCTTAAGATGAAGTACAACTCAATGATGTCAATAGATAAAGTTGAAGAATATGCACAGTCAGAACTCGGAATGGTTAAGAGGGACAGTTATCAGATTGATTACTTTGACATTTCGGGTGAGAGTGGTGCAAAGTTGACTCAGTAATTACAGGTGTATGATGTATAGTACAAGGGTTTACGGACATATCATTATATGACAGTAAAAAGGGCGGATTTTTATCCGCCCTTAGAGTGATTTTATAGAGATAATTTACATTAGTGCGAAGGGAAGGCATTTGTGTTGAAAAATCAACTTAAAATAAAGAAAACACGTTTTTTGAAGCCTCGGAAAATTCTCACAAAAGGTGTCAAGTCGAGAATCTGGGGAGTACTTGCGGGATTCCTTGCTTTTGGTCTGATATTCCCTTTTATAGGTCTGGGCAAAGCACAGATAACTCAGGCTGATATGTTTAAACATATGGCTCAGCAGCAACAGCTAAACGACATGGTTGTGCCTGCAAACAGAGGAGTTATTTACGACAGGAATATGACTGTTCTCGCTCAGAGTGCTTCGGCATGGAAGATCACGATGAATCCTGCAGAATTGCAGAATTTCCCTGACGCGGCAAAGGAAGTCGTGTTCGAGACAATGTCTGAAATCCTTGGCATTGAGCGTGAAACAATCGAGGAAAAGGCGACTAAAACGGGTTATAATAACCTCACACTTCTGAATAAGGTTGAAAAGGATATCAGAGATAAAGTTCTCGCATTTCTTGAAACCTCATATAACTCAGGTGTCAAAGGAGATAAAACGTATTACTACTCAAGAGTAATCAGCGTAGAGGATGACGTTAAGAGATACTATCCGTATTCTACTCTCGCTTCTCAGATTCTCGGTTGTGTAGGTACTGATAATGTCGGTCTTTCCGGACTTGAATCAAAATATAACAGTCTGCTTACGGGAATTGACGGAAGACTCATTTCGACAAAAGCGAACAATTCAGTTATGGACAGTATAGCTTATCAGACTCTTTACGAGCCTACTCAGGGTACGAGCCTTGTACTTACTGTCGATGAAACGATTCAGCGTTATCTCGAAGAAGCTCTTTATGAGTGCTATCAGACAAGTAACTGCAAGTCATGTACGGGTATCGTTATGGATGTCGACACAGGAGCGATCCTGGCTATGTCTACTCAGGCTTCTTTTGACTCGAACGATCCTTATACAATTTACGATCAGCGAACGATAGATAATATCACGCTTATTGAAGACGAGACTGAGCGTAAAAAGGCATACAGTCAGGCAATGTATCAGCAGTGGAGAAACAGGGCTGTAAGTGATATTTATGACCCGGGCTCGGTCTTCAAAGTAATAACTATGGCGGCAGGTCTTGAGGAAAATGTGGTTGAGTATGATGAAACGTTCAATTGCTCAGGCAGTCTGACAGTTCTCGACAGACGTTATTACTGTCACAATCATTCAGGTCATGGTGTTCAGACTCTTACTCAGGGTCTTATGAACTCTTGTAACCCTTATTTCATCACGATAGGTCAGCGACTTGGTGTCGATACTTTCTACAAATATTTCGAAGCATTCGGATTTACAGAAAAGACAGGAATTGACCTCGGTGCAGAAGTTCTTCCCAAAGCAGGTATAAACTATCACTCACGTGAAAGTATGACAGGCGTTAACCTTGCAAGTTCATCTTTCGGTCAGTCTTTCCAGGCATCACCGATTCAGGTGCTTAATGCGATCAATGCTTGTGTCAATGACGGTAAGCTTATGCAGCCGTATATCGTCGCAAAAACTCTCGATGCTAACGGAAACGTACTCAGCGAAACACAGCCTGTGGTTAAGCGTCAGGTAATTTCTGAGTCTACATCAGATCTTCTCATAGCATCTATGGAGCAGGTATCTGCTAAAGGTACTGCGAAGAACTCTTATGTTGCAGGCTACAGAGTAGCAGGCAAGACAGGTACTTCTGACGTGCTCGGTCCCGAAGGAGCAACGGGCGAATATATCGCATCATTTGCAGGATGTGCTCCTGCCAACGATCCTGAAATTTCAATAATCATCGTAGTAAACGAGCCTCAGGGACAGACCGGCGGCGGTGCCGTTGCAGCTCCTGTAGCGGCTGAAGTGATCGAAAAGACGCTTACATACCTGAATATTGAAAGACAGTACAATGAGACGGAAAAGGATAAGCTCGACGTTCAGGTACCGGACCTTTCAGGTAAGAGCGTAAGTGATGCAAGAGCTCAGCTCAAAGAAGCCGGTCTTAAAATCAAGGTAATAGGTGATGGCGAAAACGTCATTACTCAGATGCCTGCATACAGACAGATAATCCCGCAGGACGGCGTAGTAGTGGTTTACACTCAGGAAAATGCAGAGAAGTCCAAGGTTATAGTACCTGATTTTACGGGAATGACTGTCTCACAGGCAAATTATGAAGCGGCAAAGCTTGGACTGAATATCCGTATCTCAGGTAATTCGCTGTCAGCATCAGGACTTACGGCATACAGACAGAGTATTGCTAAAGAAAAGGAAGTTGAATGCGGTACTACACTTACGGTTTATTTCCGTACGACTTCGGGTGTTTCAGACCACTAAGTTTAAATTGAGGATGTGTAAACAGAATATTTTCGGAGGCGTTTTGAATGAAGCTGAGTGCTTTATTACAGGATGTTACGACAAAGGATGTTTACGCTTATGACCCTGATATCACCAACGTTACCTCTGATTCGTCCAAGATCAGACGATCAGGTTTGTTCGTGTGTATAAAGGGAGCGAAATGCGACGGTCACAACTTCGCACGCAGAGCTGTTGACAGGGGTGCTGTTGCTGTAATATGTGAACGTGACATAGGGATTAAAAATTCTGTTATAGTTCCCGACTCGCGGAAAGCATATGCTGAAATATGTTCGAGATTTTACGGCTGTGCCCACAAAAAGCTTAAAATGATAGGTGTGACGGGTACTAACGGTAAGACCACAACTTCGTATCTTATTAAAAAGATGCTCGAAGCTTCGGGCTACAAGACTGGTCTTATAGGTACTGTGAACGTAATCATAGGAAAAGAAAAGTACCCTGCAGACCTTACTACTCCGGACCCTGCGGACCTTCACAGGTATCTTATGCTTATGAATATTGCAGGATGCGATGCGTGTGTGATGGAGGTTTCGTCGCAGGCACTTGCACAACAAAGGGTTCACGGCATTCAGTTTGACTGTTCAGTATTTACCAATCTTTCTGCAGAACATCTCGATTATCATAAGACAATGCAGGACTATGCTGAAGCTAAGTCGGTGCTGTTCAGAATGAGTAAAGTCTCTGTCATCAATAACGATGCCGATTACGCTTCGGTTATGAAAAAGAGTGCTGCGGGCAGGCTTCTTACATACGGTATAGACTCTGATTCTGATTTCAGAGCAGATAAAGTAAGACTTTCACCTGACGGTGTCAGTTACAGGCTTTTGCACTCGGGCGAGGAAAGTTACATATCGTTTGACAGTCTGGGCATCTTTTCCGTGTACAACTCTCTTGCGGCAATGACTGCGTCCGAAGCAGTCGGACTGAACCGTGAAAGATCGGTACGTGCATTGGCACGTTTTGACGGAATATCGGGCCGTATGGAAAGAATTGAAAATTCATTCGGTATAAATATAATCATAGATTATGCTCATACACCTGATTCTCTTGAAAATGCTGCAAAAACTCTTAAAACAGTTTACGGAGGAAAACTTCTTACGGTATTCGGCTGCGGCGGAGACAGGGATAAAGAAAAACGTCCGCTGATGGGTAAGGTTGCCTGTGAAAACTCCGATTTTGTTTTCATAACATCAGATAATCCTCGTACGGAAAATCCCGATGAGATAATCAATGATATCGTGCAGGGGATAGAAACAAAAAATTACTATAAAATTACTGACCGCAAGCTTGCGATAAAGTCAGCATTGTATTCTGCAAAGTGCGGAGATACGGTACTCATCGCAGGAAAAGGTCATGAAAAGTATCAGATTTCAGGTACTCAGAAGATATATTTCAACGAAAGAGAAATAATCAGAAAAATCTTGGAAGACAAGGCGAGGTTTTGAAAATGAAAAGATTAATGTTAAGTGAAATCGCAGCCGCAGTAGGCGGAGTTGCAAACGGTGAAGCGGAGATCAGAGGTATCTGCATTGACAGCAGACTCTGTGAAGAAGGCTTACTTTATATAGCTATCCACGGAGAGAATTTTGACGGTCACAGCTTTACTGCGAGTGCACTTAAAAACGGTGCTGCAGCGGCGATGATTCATCACGATGTTGACTGCGATGGACTTTTTATCAGAGTTGACGATACAAGAGAGGCTCTTCTCCGCCTTGCAAACTGGTTCCGTTGCACTTTTGATATCCCAGTTGTAGGTCTTACGGGTAGTGTAGGAAAGACCACAACAAAAGAGATGACTTGGGCGGTTGTGAAAGAAAAGTACAACGCTATCAAAACAGAGGGTAATCTCAATAATGACATAGGTCTTCCAAGGACATTGATGCGACTCGAGGAAGACACACAGGCAGCAGTCATTGAGATGGGTATGAGTAATAAAGGTGAGATATCAGTTCTTTCAAAGACTGCTGAACCGACGATCGCGATTATAAGCAATATAGGTGTTTCTCATATGGAAAACCTCGGTTCTCGTGAAAATATCTGTGCCGCAAAGCTTGAAATTCTTGACGGTCTTCGTGAGGGTGCACCTATCCTTCTTAACGGTGATGATCCTTACCTCGCAAGTGCAAAGATTGAAAAACATCCCGTTTTATACTACGGAATTAACGATAAATTCTGCGACTTCAGAGCGACGGATATCGTTCAGCAGGATGATACGACAAATTTTAATATCATTTATGACGGTGGTAAGGTACAGAATGTTACGATCCCGACGATAGGAATTCATAACGTTTACAATGCTTTGGCGGCATTCGGTACGGGGCTCCGGCTCGGTGTTACACCTGAGCAGGCAGCCGAAGGACTTAAGAAGTACGAACCTTCAGGTATGCGTCAGAGAGTAAAGGTTGTTAACGGAATCAGATTTATCGAGGACTGTTACAATGCTAGTCCTGATTCACAGCAGGCTGCTTTGAAAATGCTTTCAACCGTTCAGGCGAAGAGAAAAATTGCTGTGCTTGGTGATATGCTGGAGCTTGGTGCAATCAGCGTTGAAGCACACAGAAACGCAGGTCTTATCGCTGCGAAGAATAAAATCGACGTCCTTATGACATACGGTGAGAGATCACAGGAAACGGCAAAAAGAGCAGAAGAGTGCGGAGTTCCGACTGTAAAGAGTTTCCTTGATAAAAAAGAGCTTGCCGATGCTTTGCTTGATATACTCACAGAAGGTGACGTAATACTCTTCAAAGCAAGCAGAGGAATGGCACTTGAAGATGTAATAAACAGCTTGTACGAAAGAATAAACTGATAAATAAGCGAAGTTCAGAGAAAGGGGTATACACACCCGGGTGTGTAAGTGAAGATTATGAACAGTACTATTGCAATTATTTTAAGCGGTGTCGCAGCGTTAGGAATTACAGGCGTTCTCGGTTTCGGTATGATTCCGTGGCTCAGAAAGCTTAAGTTCGGACAGACTATACTTGAAGAAGGACCTAAGTGGCACAAGAGTAAGCAAGGTACTCCTACAATGGGCGGTATTATGTTTATCATCGGTATTTTCTGTTCAGCGGCTGCTGTTCTCGGTATTAACTATGCAACCGGTAATAAACTTGCTCTTACGGGAGATATGAATACCAAGCTCTGGGCGGGACTTATAATGGCACTTATGTTCGGTCTTGTAGGCTTTGCAGATGACTACATCAAGGTTGTAAAAAAACGTAATCTTGGTCTTTCAATCATACAGAAATCCGTTGCTCAGTTGGCTATTTGCGCAGGTTATCTTACGAGCCTTTTCCTTGCTATGGGTAAAGATCCGTATATGTTCGTTCCGTTCATAGGCAAAGTTGACCTTGGTATATGGTTCTGGATTCTTGGTGTATGTGTTATTTACGGTGCTATCAATGCAGTAAACTTCACAGACGGCATTGACGGCCTTTGCTCAAGCGTTACGGCTACTGCTGCAGTTTCGTTTATAGCTATAGCTGTGATTCATAAATTCCTCGGAGTAGGCGTTCTTGCGGCTGCACTTCTCGGCGGTTGTATCGGCTTTTTCATCTGGAACAAATTTCCTGCAAAAGTATTTATGGGCGACACGGGTTCAATGTTCCTTGGCGGTATGGTAGTAGCTATCGCATATGCACTTGACTGCCCGATTATCCTCATTCTCACAGGTCTTATTTATGTTATTGAGGCCCTTTCCGATGTTCTTCAGATAGGTTACTTCAAAATCACACACGGTAAACGTATATTTAAAATGGCTCCTATTCACCATCATTTCGAGATGTGCGGATGGAGCGAAAAGAAAATTGATGCGGTGTTCTGCACAGTTAATCTTATTGCGGGTATAATAGGTGTAGTAGTGATGTACTATGGCGGCTTCAATTCCTGAGCCGCAGCAAATTTCTGAAAGGAGAAGATGCAGAATGTCAACGACAGAGCTCAAAGACACAGCTCGTAAAGAAAACAGAAAAAATGTGAAAAGGCATAGTCTGCTTTCAAATCTGACCTTCCGCGGTGAAAAGGTATTTGTGGACGGCGGATTTGACATAATCTATCTTTTCCTTGTTATAGCGTTGCTGACAACAGGACTTATTATGATGGCGTCGGCGAGTTACGTCTGGGGAAAGTTCAATGATAATGATCCGTATCACTATGTAAAGAGACAGCTTGTCTTTGCTGTTGTAGGAATTGCGGTAATGTTTATTCTTTCAAAAGTAAATCCGCAGTTTATAAAAAAATTCGCATGGCTTATCAGTATAGTAGGCTTTTTACTTCTTGTCCTGGTTCTGTTTTACTATGTTGAGGTTCCTGAAAATCCCGACATCAAACGATGGATGCGAATACCGGGAACATCGTTCACATTCCAACCTTCCGATGTTGGAAAGCTTGCTATGATTATAGGTCTGTCATGGGGACTTGAAAAAGGTAAGAAGTTTCTGGATCAGAATATGTTCGCACCGTTGATCTATTTCGGTATAGTAGGTGTGATAAGTCTTCTTATCTTTGCTGAGAGTCATCTTTCATGCTTCGTTATGATGTTTATGATGGGTGTAGGTATCCTCTTCCTCAGCGGAATTGATCGCAGATGGTTTATTTTCTTTATCATTATAGCTCTTATTCTCGGAGGCATTTTACTCCTGACTTACGATAAAATTCTCAGTCCGTATCAGGTCGCACGACTCACAAGCTTTACAAATAAGGATTACACGGATACCGATACACGTTGGCAGACAAATCAGTCTTTGTTTGCACTCGGTTCAGGCGGACTTTTCGGTCTCGGACTCGGCAACTCAAGACAGAAGTTCCTCTACATTCCCGAGCCTCATAACGACTTTATCTTTGCGATAGTCGGTGAAGAACTCGGATTTTTCCGTAGTGCAGTTATCATTCTTATGTTTCTTGCACTCGTTGCAAGAGGTTTTATAATTGCGGCAAAGACAAAGAGCATGTATGAAAGACTCGTAGTGCTCGGTATATCGCTTCAGGTGGGTATTCAGTCGGTGCTTAATATCCTGGTTGTTACGGATATGATGCCCAATACAGGTATTTCACTCCCGTTCTTCAGCTATGGCGGTACTGCATTAATGATACTTATGGCTGAAATGGGACTTGTACTCGGTATCTCAAGATCCGGTTCAAGAACTTCGAGAAAAATCAGAGGTGAATCAAATGCTGAACAATAAGAAAATTCTCATCGCTACAGGTGGAACAGGCGGACATATCAATCCTGCTCTTGCTGTAGCAGGATATATCAGGGAAAAATATCCCAAGGCAGATATACTTTTCGTTGGAACTGCAGTTAAAATGGAAGCTCAGCTTGTCCCGGCGGCAGGATACGCTTTCAAGACGATTGATATTCAGGGTTTCAGTCGTGATCTTACTCCTTCGGGAATAAAGCAGAATATCAGCACTCTCATCAAGCTTGTCAAGTCCTCCTCTCAGGCTAAAAAGATTATCAAAGAATTTGATCCTGATGTAGTTCTCGGATTTGGCGGATATGTAGGCGGACCCGTACTCAGGACAGCGTGTAAGCTCGGCATACCTACAGCAATCCACGAGCAGAATGCTTTCCCCGGTGTGACAAACAAAGCACTTGCAAAGATTGTCGACAAAGTAATGCTGACTGCACCTGAGGCTGAGAAATATATGCAGCCTAAAAATCCCTGCGTGGTTACAGGTCTCCCTGTAAGAGGCGAGCTTATCTCTGCTGACAGAGATTTTTCGAGAGCAGAGCTTGGTGTTGATGAGCGTCCCGTAATTCTTTCAATGGGTGGAAGCCTCGGTGCAAGGGTAATCAACACAGCTGTGACTCAGCTCATTGAAGAAAGATATGAACGTAAAGACTGCTACTTCCTCCATGCTACGGGCAAGGCGGGAGTAGGTATGTTTGATGTTATAGAAAAAGAAAAAAATATCAGCCTTGAAGAAAACAAACATATTATGCTTCGTGAGTATATAAATGATATGCATCGCTGTATGGCGGCCGCTGATCTCGTAATCTGCCGTGCAGGTGCAAGCTCACTCAGTGAAATTCAGGCTATGGGTAAGCCGTCGATTCTTGTTCCTTACCCCTATGCCGCAGAGAATCATCAGTATTACAATGCAATGGAGCTCGTTAAAAACGATGCAGCCATCCTCATAGAAGAAAAGGATTTCACAGGTGACCGACTCATCAAAGAGATCGATGCCTTACTTGCAGACAAGCAGAGACTTGCCACTCTTGGCGAAAATGCGAAGAAAATGGCTATTTACGATGCAACAGAGAGAATTGTATCCTGCATCTGCGAAATCGTAAGAAAATAAAATATCAGCCTTAACACTTTTTCGGTTCTGTCATAAACTGACTACAGATTGATATTTCCGAAAGGGTGAGGGTATGGGACAGTACGTTATAGAAGGACGTAACAGACTTTGCGGAAGTGTAAGAGTTCACGGTGCCAAAAACAGTGCTTTGCCGATACTTGCGGCTTGTGTGGCTGTGGGGAGACCTTGCGTTATACATAATTGTCCTGATCTTAGTGACATTAATTCAACAGTTAAAATTCTCAGAAGCCTTGGCTGTGACGTACGGCGTAATGACGGAACAGTTTTTGTGGACAGCAGCCGTATTTCTTCAGCCTGCATAACAGACGGACTGATGAGAGAACAGCGATCATCTATAATCTTTTTAGGATCTCTTCTCTCAGCGAGAGGTGAAGCTGTGATGTCTGCTCCGGGCGGTTGTGATATCGGACTGAGACCGATCGATATACACCTGATGTCGATGAAAAAACTTGGTGTTAAAATAAGCGAGTCTCACGGTGAAATCAGATGTACTGCAGGAAGACTCACGGGCGGTAAGGTTGTTTTACCGTTCCCGAGTGTGGGAGCTACTGAAAACATTATCCTTGCAAGTGTTAAAAGCTCAGGCGTAACAACTATAATAAATGCTGCAAGAGAACCTGAAATAGTGGATCTTGCGATGTTTCTGAATTCCTGTGGAGCACGTATATCCGGTGCGGGCGAGAGTACTGTCGTTATCGAAGGTGTTGAAAGACTTTATTCGTCACAGTACGCCATAATGCCCGACAGAATAGTAGCGTGTACATATATGGCAGCTGCTGCCGTTACGGGATCGACAGTAGTGATAGATGAAGTGATTCCGGCACATCTTGTCCCTGTTTTCTCTTCATTTGAACAGGCAGGGTGCAGGATTGAGGTGTCCGGTTCGAAAATCAGAATCTCATCTCCCGAAAGACTTAGAGCATTTGACAGAATACAGACTATGCCGTATCCCGGATTTCCCACCGACTGTCAGGCGATAATGATGTCTGTAGCTTGTATAGCTGATGGGATAACTCTGATAAATGAAAATATTTTTGAAAACCGTTTCAGACACGTAACGGAATTAAGACGTATGGGTGCCGAGATATATGTTCAGGATAAAACTGCAGTTGTCAACGGAGTGAGAAATCTGCAGGGGACATTGGTTCACTCGACAGACCTTCGTGCAGGTGCGGCACTTGTAGTTGCAGGACTTTGTGCAGAAGGCAGGACCACGGTAGACCGTATTTGCTACATAGACAGAGGATACGACTCTCTGGCTGAAAATCTTACAGCTTTGGGAGCTGTCATAAAAAGGAAGGATTAATATATGAAGGAACTTTCACCTGAACAGGTTGCCAGACTCAGACCTGAAGCGAGAGAAAGATACGAGAAACGGCTTAAAATCGTAAAAAGAAACAGAAAAATACTCAGCATATCCTGTATCGGTGTGTCTGCCGTACTCGTTGTGCTGATACTGAGTATGACTGTTTTATTTAACATAAGTTCCATCAATATAGGTAAAAAGTCAGCTAAATATACCGTTGAAGAGATAGTAATGGCTTCAGGGCTTAATATTGGCGACAATATGGTGCGTACCAACTTTTCAAAGGTTGAAGAGCGCATTGAGAAAAGCTTGCCTTATATCAAGGATGCTGTGATTGATAAATCAATTTCAGGAAAGATAACTATTGATATTACCGATACTAAGGCTACGACGATCGTTAAGTGTGCACAGGGATACGCAATCACAGATGCTGACGGCAAGACTCTTGAAATTGTAAAATCAATCCCCGAGAATAATACTCTTACAACCATTAATCTCAAGGGAGCTGTAACTGCAACACCGGGAGAATTTCTGGTTTTGTCTGATGCTGAAGAGCAGGAACTGTATGATAATCTTAAAGCTGTTCTTGCATCGGAAGGTCTTCTCAGCGGAATTACCGACATCGACCTAACACAGCGATCTTCACTGAAGCTTATCTATCAGAATAGGTTAAGATTACTTCTGGGTACAGCTGATAATCTCGAAGAGAAGATTAAAAGCGGTGCACAGGTCATAGAAAAAGAAAATGCACAGGATCCTGAACTGATCGCAGAGGTAAATCTTACAATACCCAAAAAAGTTTATGTAAATCCGTTGGAAACTCTTTATCCGATTGAGGAAGAAGAGCTTGATAAAGATACAAGCGACCAACAGAATGAGTCGGAAAGTGATGAAGATACTACCGAGCCGACAAAGAATGAAGATGCTTCTGAGAAGACTGATGAGTCCGATGAAGCTGAGACTACACAGGTAGATTCAGACGAAGAAGAGGAGAATATCGATACGGAAGAACAATAATGCCGAAAAGGTATTAAAGATTACAAAAAAATTAACCTTTTACAATATTTACGCTTGAAATCTATAATAAAGTATGCTATTATAGCAAGTGTGTAATACTGGCAAATCAGATTTTTAAAACGGAGGTCTATAAAATGGCATTTGAAATTGATAACGATTTTGAAAGCACCGTTCAGATAAAGGTTATCGGTGTAGGTGGCGGCGGCGGTAACGCTGTCAACACAATGATTGCACAGGGAATGCAGGGTGCTGAGTTTATTGTTATAAACACAGACAAGCAGGTTCTTGTGAATTCACAGGCAACTCACAGAATTCAGATCGGTGAGAAGTCAACTCGCGGTCAGGGCGCAGGCGGCCGTCCCGAAGTTGGCGAAAAGGCTGCTGAAGAGAGCAGAGAAGAGATCGCAGCAGTTCTCAAAGGTACAGATATGGTATTTATCACCGCAGGTATGGGCGGCGGCACAGGTACAGGTGCAGCTCCCGT
>JAGBFD010000109.1 GCA_017936645.1 Clostridia bacterium | reverse complement strand
TTTTGCGAAGCAAAAGACGGAGGGATACTTCATGAAAAGCTTGAGTTTTTGTAGTTTTTTTGTAAAAATATCCCCCAGTCACGACTTCGTCGTGCCAGCCCCCTTTAGGCAAGGGGGCCTGATAGCTGCAACATTGAAGATTCCGACAAACCCGAATTTGTACGAGCAAAAGAGTTTTATCTGTTCTTTTTTCTTGAGTTAAAATCGTTGTTGATATTCTGACTCCAATTCGCTGCCATAGGTGCATTACATCTCACGTTGCAAACCGCATCGGAAACTGCCTCGTAAAGCACTTTTGTACCTTTGCTGTCAGCGTGATAATTGACGGCTCTGTCGCTGTTTATGCCGAACTGTTTTGCTGTTTCGACCGCATCAATATTAGCTCCTATGAAGATGAATTCCCAACCGTATTTTGCCTTTTCTTTTTCAATCATTCTTTTCACTTCATCACTCGAGAACTGATGACTTGCATTTTCCATACCGTCGGTCGTGATGACGAACAATGTGTTTTCAGGTACGTCTTCGGGACGAGCGTATTTATGAATATTTGCTATGTGACGGATAGACAAGCCGATCGCATCGATGAGTGCTGTACAGCCCCTGACGTAGTAATCATTTCCAGTCATTTCCTTTATTGAAGAAAGCTCAACTCTGTCGTGAACGACTTCGATTCTGTCATCAAAGAGCACAGTCGAAACGTAACACTTTCCGTCCTGATTTTTCTGCTTTTTAATCATCGAGTTAAAGCCGCCTATTGTGTCTGATTCAAGACCTGCCATTGATCCGCTTCTGTCAAGGATGAATATGAGTTCAGTTGTGTTGTTTTTGTTTGTCTTTTCCATAATTAAATCCTCCAAAAAAATGTGGTTGTTTGGTTTCTTAACCTTACAACCACATTATAATGAAGTTCAATTACATTTTGGTCGCTTACGAAGCGACATTTTACGCTCCCAGCAGACCCTGGTCAAAAGCAAAGAGGGTTTCGTTGATTTCAAAGATGTTATAGTTTCCGTTTTTGATGAAATATTCGATTATAACATCGAACTTATTGCTGTGTGAAAGAGCAAAACCTGCCTTTCTGAGCATATCCTCTGTTTCACTCAGACTCAGCTCAAGTGCTATTGCAAAGGCTATCGCTGTAGACTTTTTCGGCTTATAATTCACATCATTACGGATTTTAGAAAAAAGCTTACGGTCGATGTTTGCTTTCTTGTAGCACTCTGCATCCGTCATCCCCTTTTCATCAATCTTTCTCAGAAGCATCTGTGAAAAGCTTTCGTCAAGCTCAAACTTAATCTGCGGAGTACACGCCATACTCGGTGCAGGCATTGAATAGCTTGCCGCCATCGGTGCGGAATTGAACACTGCAGAATCCGGTCTGTTCATTCCAAACTCCGTATTAAGATTTCTTCTTCTGAATAAATTCTCATCGACATAGTTATTGTCGATGTACTCTTTGACATTATTAAAAAGCTTGGAGCTGAGATTAAAAACAGTAGTATCAAACACAACCAGATAAACGAGAATATCGTTTTCCATAAGAAAAGAGCTGATTGAATCAATCGCTACTCTGAGTGCTTTATCCTTCGGATAGCCGTACGCACCTGCTGAAATCAGCGGAAACGCAACAGACTCACAGCCGTTTTCTTTCGCTAATTCAAGCGACTTGCGATAGCAGGATTCAAGCTTTGATTTTTCACCGAATATACCGCCGTGCCAGACAGGACCGACTGTGTGAATAACATATTTACACGGGAGATTGTATCCTCCCGTTATCTTCGCTTCTCCCGTTTTACATCCTCCGAGACTTCTGCATTCATTCAGAAGTCCCTCGCCTGCTGCTGCGTGAATCGCACCGTCGACACCTCCGCCGCCCAGAAGCGTTTCGTTTGCGGCGTTTACGATTGCATCGCACTCGATTTTCGTTATATCCTGACGTATAATCTGAAACGACATATCAATCTTCACCTCCGAACAAGGTTGCGGAAATAAATTCAACGGTCTGCCTTACCTGCTCCTCAGGCGTTATCGTTGGTTTCCCGTCACCCTTCTGCTCGCCGTAGCTGCCGAAATATGCGTGACAACCACCTTCAATGCAAAGTTGTTTAAAATCGTCTGGGAGATTCGGTTGATACTTTTTAACTTCTTCCATATCATCCCAAAGTATTTCATCCTCGCGGGCAGTAATCTGTATAACATCAAGTCCGCTATCATTCAGATTCTCAGTTGAAAATGCCGCTAATAGTATAAGTCCCTCTAATTTATCGGTGTTTTTTGACGCATAGCTTGCAGCCATCGAGCCGCCAAGCGAATGACCGCCGATATACCATTCCTTTATATTTGTGTATTCTTCTAAAACATCATCTGCCGCATTGATATCAAAAACAGCGAGATTAAACGGCATCTTCACAAGCACGCAGAAAAAGCCTTCTGCGGCAAGTGCTTTCATCAAAGGTGCATAAGCTGTGTGCTCCACCTTACCGCCCGGATAGAAAACAAAACCACGCTCAGGTTTTTCCGGTGTGAACACGATGTAATCGTCATTTTTCTGAATTACGGTAACTGTATCATCAGAAAACGTAGCTGCAATCGCTGTATCATCTGCACGGTAATAATCAGAGACATAAATCCCGAAAACCGCACCGCAGACAACAGTAAAGCACAGCAGGGCTATTAAAAATATCTTAAGTTTTTTGTTTTTCTTCATAGTAACACCTCCATAAGATAATAGCAGACTTTATGCATTTTTTCAACCTTGACCCGACAGAGATTTGGTGGTAGAATAAATCATCAACCAAAGGAGAAATAATATGGATAATAAAGGTAAATTTAAAAAGCTTACCGTAATAGTAATGATCATTGCGGTAGTGATAAGTATCATCAGCCTTGCATGGGTTATCATATTCAAGGATGCCGACGAATATGAGAGGACAAACAGAGAGTTTTTCGAACAGACAGCCGCTGTAGGAAAGCATACTCAGGCTGTAAATAACAGCACAGACTCCGAAGAAACGTACGACATCGAGATAACTGTACCCGTCTCGTTTGTACTTGAAAACATCAACTCTGATTCAAGGCTTACCAACGAGCAGAAGAATATGGGATTCAAGTCCGCAACCTTCGACGGTGAGAGTTCTGTGACTTATGTAATCTCAAATACAGACCACCGAAAATTCCTGATGAACTACAGATACGAAGTCGTAACTGAACTTGAAAACTCGCTGAAAGCTGATTATTCTTATGTAGATCAGATCGACTACAACGATTCTCTTTCAGAGATCATAGTCAAGGTCAACAGTTCCGCATACAGATCGGCCGATGCTCAGTCAATCGCAACTGCAGCCTCCCTGCCGTCAATGATATATCAGCTTTATGCTGATGCTGACGTCGGCTGTCAGGTTTCATTTGCAGATGCTCAGACAAGCAGAGTGATAGAAACAGTAATACCGTAATGAAATGCAACAAGCACTTGCTTTGAGCAAGTGCTTGTTTTTCACCATATAAACGGTATTAATCTATATTTTACCTTTTGCTTATATTCAATATAACCATCAAGTTCTTTTTCAAGGAATTCTTCTTCGGATTTTATTCTCTTTGCTATTATAAACGGGTATAAAAGAAAAATCAACAAAGAATATATCGACCCTAACACAATCGGCATTGACAGGAATAATACCAGAGTCGCACTGTACATCGGGTGTCTTACGATACCGTACATACCCGTATCAATCACCTTTTGATTGTCCTGTACCTGAATGGTGCGACTAAGATAAGTGTTTTCCTTGAGCACCTCTGCATAGAGTACATATGCTATAAGAAAAACTACCGCTCCTCCTATTGCAACCCATTTCGGCAAGATATACCAACCGAAACGGTAACCGAGTCCCGCTACAACAAATCCTGCAAGAAACATAAGTCCGCTGAGTTTTACGACAAGATCCTGCTCTTTCTGCTTTTCTTTAGCATCAAGTCTGCTTCTGAGCAGATCGGGATTTTTAAAAGTCATAACCAATCCCGCCAAAAACATCGGAACAAAAAGAACTCCCATCAGAAGCCAACCGTTGAAAAAGCTTAGTGAACCTGCAGGCAGAAACACAAGTAACGCAACAAGTGAAACACCCAGAGTGAATTTGACCGTCGCCTGTAAAAGAAGTGATGAAATTCCTTTTTTCTTTGCTTTCATACCCGTCACCGCCTTTAAGTAATTGTAGCAGAAATTGAATTTAAAATCAATTATTCATTTAAATACGTTCTGCAGGAATGAATGATGAATGATGAATATTTAATAATGAATAATACAAAGAAAAATCCGTCCTCTTACGAGAACGGATTTTCTTTGGCTGGGATGGCTGGATTCGAACCAGCGAATGCAGCAGTCAAAGTGCTGTGTCTTACCGCTTGACGACACCCCATTATTAACTTTAAAAGATAAGCCTGCAAGAAGGACTCCTGCAGACTCTGATTGGGGTGGATAGTCGGATTCGAACCGACGGTCTCCAGTGCCACAAACTGGCGCTTTAACCAACTAAGCTATACCCAC
>JAGBFD010000108.1 GCA_017936645.1 Clostridia bacterium | reverse complement strand
TAATCTCAATATACATATTTATAAAAGGGAGTCCATCCCAAATCGACGACATGAAACCCTCTGAAACGATGATACTGAAGCATCGATGAAGGATGTTCGAATCGTTTTCCAGCCAGCAACAGGGTACATTTGCCCTTAAAATGTTTAAATACCCTCTTGCCTCACAATGCGGACACATCATACCTTCAATTTTTACTGTTTTTTCCATAACTGCTTTCTCCTTTTCTTTTTTGGATTTTATTTTTTTGTCACGTTTCGGATTGTGTATTTTAAGTAAATTCAATCTTAACGCGTTCATTACAACACAGAAGCTTGACAAGCTCATTGCCGCAGCACCGAACATCGGGTTTAGCTGAAGCCCGAGCACAGGGATCCACACTCCTGCCGCCAAAGGAATTCCTATAACATTGTAGAAAAATGCCCAGAACAGGTTTTCTTTGATGTTTTTAATCGTTGCCCTGCTGAGCCTGATCGCCGCCGGAACATCGGTAAGCTTACTCTTCACAAGTACAATATCCGCCGCATCAATAGCAACATCAGTTCCTGCACCTATCGCTATTCCGATATCTGCACGTGTGAGTGCCGGTGAATCATTGATACCGTCACCGACCATGGCGACTCTGCCGTACTTCTGCAGATTTATGACAGCCTTTTCTTTTCCTTCGGGAAGTACTCCTGCGATAACCTCGTCTATTCCGACTTTTCCGGCTATTGCGTTAGCTGTCTTTTCATTATCACCTGTAAGCATTACTACACGGATTCCCATATTATGAAGCTCACGTATCGCCTGAGGACTTTCCTCTTTTATCACATCAGCAACGGCAATGATACCTATGAGCTTTCCGTCTTTCACAAACCACAAGGGTGTCTTACCTTCAGCTGAAAGAGTCTGTGCTTTAAGCTTCATTTCATCTGTAACCGTGCACAATTTTTCAGTAAAGCGAAGATTTCCTGCTGTCACCTTTTCACTTTTGATAATACCTTCGACACCGCTGCCGGCACTCGTCTTAAATGAGTCAATCTCATATGCCTTTATTTTCATCGCTTCGCATTTGCGGACAACTGCCTGTGCAAGAGGATGCTCACTTTTCTTCTCAAGTGAATATGCAATCTTAAGAAATTCTTTTTCATCCAATCCGTTTTCGGGCAGGATGTCGGTCACTTCAGGCTGACCGAGCGTAACCGTTCCTGTCTTATCAAGGACAACAGTATTAACCTTACCTGCGTTTTCGAGTGACGTTGCCGTTTTGAAGAGGATTCCGTTTTTAGCACCTACACCGTTTGAGACCATTATTGCAACAGGTGTCGCAAGTCCGAGAGCACAAGGACAGCTTATAACAAGAACAGAAACTGCACGTGCGACTGAAAAGCCCACACTCTGTCCCGCAAGAAGCCATACCGCAAACGTCACAGCCGCAACAGCAATTACAACGGGAACAAACACACCCGAAACCTTATCTGCAATCTTCGCTATGGGAGCTTTTGTCGCTGCCGCATCGCTGACCATTTTTATTATCTTTGAGAGTGCTGTATCCTCACCTACGTCTGTCGCCTCACAGAGCATATAGCCTGATTTATTAAGAGTACCGGCCGAGACGGTATCACCTTTCTCTTTATCAACAGGTATACTCTCACCTGTCAGAGCAGACTCATCAACAGCACTTATTCCTTCCGTCACAACACCGTCAACGGGAATACTGCTTCCCGGTCGCAGGACAAATATATCACCCTTTTTTACCTGTGAAATCCTTACCTTGGTTTCAACACCGTCTTTCATCACTACCGCTGTTTCGGGTGCGAGATTCATAAGGCTTTTAAGAGCATCGGTAGTCCTTCCCTTTGAGCGTGATTCAAGCATTTTTCCTACAGTAATGAGTGCAAGTATCATTGCCGCAGATTCAAAGTAAAACTCGTGCATATATGACATTACGGCATCATTATTTCCCGCAAGCTGAGCCTGAGTCATGGCAAAAAGTGCATATACGCTGTATACAAACGATGCACCTGAGCCGAGAGCTACAAGAGTATCCATATTCGGAGCACGATGGATAAGACCCTTCGTACCTGAAATAAAAAACTTCTGATTGATTATCATTACGGTAAGAGCAAGAAGCATCTGTATAATACCGACAGCGATATGATTCTCCTCAAGTGCCCCCGGCAACGGCAAGCCAAACATCGTATGACCCATTGAAACGTACATAAGAACTGCAAGGAAACCAAGAGAAGCAACAAGCCTCCTTACAAGCTTCGGAGTCTCAGTATCCTTTAACGAATCGGATTTATGTTCTTTCGCCTTACTTTCATCTTCATTAAAAGCTTTATATCCTGCTTTTTCTACGGCATCGATTATCTTTTCATCAGTTGCAGTCCCCTCGACTACCATTGAATTAGTAAGCAGACTGACAGAGCAGGAAGAAACGCCTTCAACATCCTTGACCGCTTTTTCAACTCTTGCGCTGCAGGCGGCACAGGTCATTCCCGTTACATTGTATTTCTGCATAGCTACCTCCTATTTCATTAATTTCTGCAGCGTTGCAACAAGCTCATCAACAGTTTCATCCTTACCGTCTCTGATATCCTGTGCAACGCAGGTTTTAATATGATTTGAAAGAAGCTCTTTGTTAAAGGCATTGAGTGCGGCATTAACTGCCGAAACCTGCACAAGTATATCGGTACAGTAAGCATCCTTTTCAACCATTCCTTTGATGCCGCGAATCTGACCTTCAATACGGTTAAGTCTGTTGATAAGCGACTTGTATTCATCTGCACTTCTTTCTTTAGTCTTATGTGAACAACATTCCATATTCAACACATCCTTTATATATTGATTATATACCCCCATAGGGTATATTGTCAAGTAAAAAAAGAGATGCCGCCAAAGCGACATCTCTGTAAAATCAAGCAAGTTTTGTAAACATTGTAAGAATTCTCTTTACGCAGAGTTCGAGGTCTGCACGGGTAATACGGCCGTCTTCGATACCCTTTTTAAGGTCTTCGGGATAACCGCAATGCATCTTCATATCGTTTCCTGCTTTTACTTCCTTGACAGGATCATTCTTCACACCCCAGTCAGTTGTAACCATACCCTTGAAGCCCCATTCATTACGAAGGATTTCAGTAAGAAGTTCATAGCTTTCAGAAGTATGCTGACCGTTGATAAGATTGTAAGAAGACATAATTGTCCACGGATCGCCTTCCTTGACACAGATCTCAAAGCCCTTGAGGTAAATCTCACGAAGAGCTCTTTCAGAAATACGTGAATCACAACCGAAACGGTTTGCTTCCTTATTGTTGCAAGCGAAGTGCTTGACAGAAACCGCAACCTTCTGCGACTGAATACCGCGTGTGGCTGCAGCTGCGTTCTTACCTGCTACAAGCGGATCTTCCGAATAATACTCAAAGTTTCTGCCGCAAAGCGGATCACGGTGGATGTTAAGAGCAGGTGTGAGCCAGATTCCAAGATTATTTTCTCTTACCTCCGCACCGCCTGCAGCTCCTACTTCATACACGAGGTCAGGATTCCAACAGCAAGCGAGTAAAGTTGCACAAGGCCATGCAGTTGTGGGAATGCCTGTTTCAACATCAAGACGAAGACCTGCAGGACCGTCAGCAGTAGCAACTGCAGGAACTGAAAGTCTTTTGAGTCCTCCGAAGCAGTCTGTATTTGCAACGCCTGTAGGTGCCTGACCGCCTACAAAATCCATAAGCTCTTCCAATGTAAACTGAGCTACAAACTCATCCATTGAAATCTCTTCACCAACGAGATCGAACCTGACCTCTTTCTCGGGTGCTACCGCACCTGTAGGTTTATTTGTTCCGTAGTAATACTCTTCCTCTCCGGTCGAAAGTTCTTCAAAAGAACCGTCTGCAAGCAATCTCTTCTTCAATTTAAATGGTTTGCACCAGCTGTCAAGCTGATCTGTTATGTAGGAATCTTCGACGACGTAAACAAAATCCGCTTTATTGGCATCTCTTACAGATGTGCCGACATAAAACTCGTATTCGCCCTCTTCGAGAACATATGCCGAAACACCGACTTTGCCCATATCGTCATAGCTCGCCATATCTTCAACATCGAAACTAAGCATAATCATCTCAGTCTCACCCGGCTGAAGAAGCTTCGTCTTCTTAAAAGCAGCAAGCTCTTTTGCAGGCTTACCGAGAAGTCCCTGAGGTGCACTGTAATAAAGCTGAATAACTTCTTTGCCGGCAATCGTACCCTCATTTTTTACCTCAACGACAGCGATAATCATATCATCATTTTCACATACCATAGGATTTCCTATCACAAAATCCGAATATGAGAGTCCGAAGCCGAACGGATATCTGACACATTCCGGAGACATCGTTTCAAAGTAACGGTAGCCGACGTAGATATCATCAGTATAATCAAGATGATCAAAGCACTCCCAGAAATCATCCTTGCAGGGATAGCAGTCATATGACTTAGCAATTGTATCAACGAGCTTACCTGAGGGGTTTACATCACCGCAGATGATATCAGCAATCGCCATACCGCCTTCCATACCGCCCTGCCATCCGAAGAGAACAGCCTGAACATCGTCGTTTTCAGCGAAGTATTCACAGTCAATTACTGCACCCGAATTGATAACAATAACAACTTTTTTGAAAAGCTCACCTGCTTTGTCGATGAGGTCTTTTTCAATGTCCGAAAGATATTAGTCACCGGGAATCGGTCTGCGGTCAACACCTTCTGCTGAGAAACGGCTGAGTGTGATGATAGCCGTATCTGCAAACTCAGCAGCTGACTTGATAAGCTCATCCGGTACTGACGGTTCTTTAACGTGCATACTTGCAAAAGTGTCGTATGTCATATCGTCACGTTTTGTGCAGAATTCCATTGCATTAACGATATCCCATGTAGCGTTAATCTGCTCCTGAGTCGGAATATTTACGCTTTCTCTTTCAACATAGTCTCTGTAGAAATCAACAAGAGGCATATAGACAGAAACATCTTTCGTTTTGAAGCCGTCATAAACGTTGTGAATATACGGGCAGTGCACATCACCGCTTCCGCCGCCGCCTTTGATGTATTCAATTGTAGCCTTGCCGAAAAGAGCGATCTTTTCACCCTTAGCAAGAGGCAAAGCATAGTCTTCATTTTTAAGAAGTACCATACCCTCTGTCGCTGCACGTCTTGAAAGCTCTGTGTGCTTTTTGGAAGCTGTCACACATCTGCCATCATCACCGAGCGGAACACACGGCTGGTATCTGAATCTTGCATATTTTTCCATAACAAATCCATCCTTCTGAGATTTAAGATAACATATTGATTATATACTGTAAACAAATACTCAGTCAAGCAAATGCAAGAATATTTGACGGAAAAATTTTATTTGTTTTTTTGTAAAATAATGATATAATCAAAATAAAAAGAGGGTGACTGTAGTGTTTATAAAATTTATTGCAATTCTTCTTGCGGTAGTCCAATTCTGTATAATGCCCGTTCCGGGACTGTTTGGGAGGCACCATATCGTGATAGACAAGACCAAAAAGTATCAGACCTTTGAGGAATTCGGTACAAGCTCCTGCTGGTGGGCACAGACCATCGAAGATGACAGTATGGCACGTGAAATCGCCAAAAAGCTGTATAGTGAGGATGAGGGTCTCGGACTCAAAATATTCCGTTATAACATCGGAGGCGGTGAAGCTGACAATCCTGACTGTCGAATATGGGACACAGCAAGACGTACAGAAAGCTTTTACGTGCTTGATGAAGATACAGGAGAATACACGTACGACTTCACAAGAGATGCCAACGCAAGACGTATCCTTGACTATTCCGTTGAATACGGTGCAGAGAAGATAATACTTTTCTGTAACAGTCCTCATTTTTCAATGACTAAAAGCGGACACGCTTCGGGTGGCCTTGAAGAATATTCTTCAAACCTTCCGAAAGAGAACTATCAGGTTTTTGTCGATTATCTTCTGACAATCGCTGATTGGTTTGTAGCTCAGGGCTACCCGATTTACGCAATCTCCCCCATCAATGAACCGCAGTGGTCGTGGGGAAGTCCCGATTGGGTCGGTCAGGAGGGCTGTCATTATGAGCCTGACGAAGCGATTGAGCTTCTTGAACTTTTTGCAACCGAAATGCAAAGACGCAACTCACCTTATAAGCTCAGCGGCCCTGAAAACGGACAGATGAGTTGGGGCTATTACGCATATGTTGAAAAATTTTTTGAAAGTGAAATTCTTAACGAGTTCTGCGACACATACAGCGGACACTCATACTGGATGGACAACCCTGATGCACTTGAAGAAAAAACCGCAGTAGGCAAGAAATTCAAAGAAGAATATCC
>JAGBFD010000107.1 GCA_017936645.1 Clostridia bacterium | reverse complement strand
GTAAGAATGAAAGATGGTTCTTCGACAAATCACTTGCATTCGCTACAAAACAGGCTAAGATGGCAGGTCTTGCTCATATCACTCTTCTTGATGCTGAGAACTACGGCTTCAAGGATGACCCGATCAGCAAGGTTATGACACCTGAAGAGATGAAGGAAATCGTTGAGCTTACAGGTGTTAAGGAAGGCGAGACAATCTTCTTCATCTGCGATAACTCATCAGACATCGCTGACAAGAATGCAGGTGTTGTCCGCACATGGCTTGGTAATGAGCTTGAGCTCATCAAGAATGACCGTTTCGAATTCTGCTTCGTTGTTGATTTCCCGATGTATGAGCGTGACGAAACAACAGATAAGATTATCTTCACACACAACCCGTTCTCAATGCCTCAGGGCGGTCTTGAAGCTCTTGAAACAATGGAGCCGACAGAGATCCTTGCATATCAGTACGACCTTGTTTGTAACGGTATTGAACTTGCATCAGGTGCTGTTCGTAACCACAGCCCCGAGATTATGAGAAAGGCTTTCGAAATCGCAGGCTATCCCGAGGAAGAACTTGAGAAGCGTTTCAGCGCTCTTTACAATGCTTTCCAGTTCGGTGCACCGCCGCATGCAGGTATGGCACCTGGCGTTGACCGTATCATTATGCTTCTTGCAGATACAGAAACAATCCGTGATGTTATCGCATTCCCGCTTGACGGTCAGGCTCAGGATCAGATGCTCGGCGCTCCGAGTGAGGTTACAGAGCTTCAGCTTTATGAGGCAAATGTCAGCATCCGCGGCAGAGGCGGTTCAGAGATGCTCGGTTCAGACCTTTCTGATGGTTCAGCTCCCGCTGCTAAATCACCTAAGGCTCAGGCAAAGGCTCAAAGGGATAAGTTTGCAGACCTTGAGTCCGTAAATGAACTCAGCTTCACAGAGGATGAAAAGAAAAAGATGAATAAGATTTTCGAGCTTATGTCAAAAAATGAGGCAGATCTCGGAAATACTGATACAAAAGATGTTGAACCTATGGTGTATGTTATGCCTATGACAAACATTATCCGTGAAGATAAGAGAAACCAGCCGTTTGCACGTAAGGATCTTCTTGCAGGTGCTCCTCAGAGCACGGAAGACAGCTGGCAGGTTCCCAGACTTGTAAAGTGAGGTGTTAAAAGTGGGATATTATGTTAATGAAATCAAGTCAACAGGCAGTATTGCTGTTGATGATACAATCCTTATTAAAGGAACTCCTGCAACGGCAGGTTCAAAAATGCTTGAAAATTTCACCCCGCTTTTCAGCGCTGAGGCAGTCGAAAGACTTGAAAAAGCAGGGTACGGGATTTCAGGTAAGACAAATGTAGGCGAATTCGGCCTTGATCTTATGGGTGAAACATCATACTTCGGAGCTGCTGAAGTCGACGGTAAGCTTGCAGGTGCAGCTGCAACACTTGTAAAAAACGGTGATGTAAAAGCTGCTCTGAACGTTGATCTGAACGGTGCTCCCAGACGTGCTGCAGCAGTTGCAGGTGTTGACTTTATAAAACCGACATACGGTACAGTTTCACGTTACGGTGTTATAGCAGCAGCTTGCTCCGGTGAGCAGATCGGTGTTACGGCAGCAGATGCCGGTTCTGTAAAGGAAATCCTTTCAGTTATCGCAGGTCATGACTCAAAGGACGGCACAAGCCTTCCTGCTGAGAAATATGATTATGAAGATGTTGCTGTTTCAGGCATGAAAGTCGCTCTTGTCAAGGATCTTTATGATCACGCATCTGACGAAGTAAAAGCAAATATTGATAATTACGTTGAGTCTCTCAAGGCTCTCGGTGTAACAGTTGATGTCGTTGAACTCGGCTGTGTAAAAGAAGCACAGACAGCTTGGCAGATTCTTATGTCTGCTGAAACTACAAATAACCTTTCACGTTTTGACGGTGTTAAATACGGTTACCGTACAGCTGATTATAAAAACATTGATGAGCTTTATGTAAAGAGCCGTACAGAAGCTTTCAGTTTCCTTACAAAGGCTACGATCATCTACGGCTCGGATGTTCTTGCAAAGGGTAAGTACGAGGCTTGCTATGATAAGTCACTCCGTATCCGCCGTGTTGTTTCTGCAAAGGTTAAGGAGGTACTTGCTTCTTACGATGCATTGATTGCACCTGCTTGTGCAAATGCAGAGTACAAAGCATACGATGTTCTTGAATCATTCGAAAAGGTGTTTGAAGAAAGCGTATTCACAGCGATTCCAAGCATCACAGGTTTACCCGCAATGGTAACAAAGGGTGTTCAGCTTATCGCTGATTCATACAAAGACAATGTTCTTCTGAGCATTGCAAAAAGCGTTGAAGGATTGGAGGCATAAACGATGAAATACGAACTGGTTATAGGTCTTGAAACTCACGTTGAGCTTTCGACAGATTCAAAGCTTTTCTGCTCTTGCGGCGGACACTCAAGTCCGAAAGAGCCTAATGATTGCGTATGCCCCGCTTGCTGCGGTATGCCGGGTATGCTCCCTGTTACAAACAAGCACGCAATCGAACTTGCAGTAAAAGCCGGTTTTATGCTTAACTGTAAAATCAATCAGTATACAACCTTCGATAAGAAGAGTTATTACTATCCCGACCTTCCTGCATCTTACCAGACTACACAGTGGTTTAATCCTATCTGTGTCGACGGTAGTGTGGAAATCGGGGACAGAACAATCGGCATCAAGCAGATTCACCTTGAAGAGGATGCAGGTAAGCTTGTTCATGACGATGCTACAAACACTTCTTTTGTTGACTACAACAGAACAAGTGTTCCGCTTATTGAAATCGTAAGCCGTCCCGACTTCCGTTCTTCTGATGAAGTTATCACGTACCTCAAGAAGCTCAAGTCAAGCCTTCAGTTTGCAGGTATATCAGAGTGCGAAGAGGGTGCTATGAGATGTGACGTAAATATTTCAGTCCGCCCCGAAGGCTCAGAAGAATTTGGTGTACGTGCTGAGATCAAGAATATGAACTCACTCTCAGAAATCAAGGATGCGATCGAATTCGAAAAGGTTCGTCACGTTGATGCTCTTGAGCGTCATACAGAAATTCTTCAGCAAGAAACACGTCGTTGGGATGAAACGAAGAGACGCACATTCCCGATGCGTAACAAGGAAACAGCGGCAGACTACCGCTATTTCCCGGATCCGAACCTTATGCCTATCGTAATTGATGATGAGTGGCTTGAAGCAATCCGTGCAAGTATGCCTGCTACAGCTGAAGAGCAGAGCCTCCGTTATACAGAAATGGGTATCCCTGAGAAGGAAGCAATGGTACTTGCATCTGACAGAAAGCTTTCTGACACATTTGATGCAGTTGTCGCTCTCGGCAGAGCTCCAAAGTCGGTTGCAAGCTGGATTCTTACGGAGTGTATGGGTAATATGAAACGTCTTGAACTCGATGAACTCAAGATTGATTCAGCAAAGCTTGCAAGAATCATTGAGCTCGTCGATACTAATGAAATCACACGTCCCGCAGGTAAGAAGATCCTTTCAGCTGTGTTTGAAAGTGATGTTGACGTTGATAAGTACTGCGAAGAGAACGGACTCAACGTCAAGGTTGATGAAGGATTTATCCTCACGACAGTTCAGCGTATTGTTGCTGAGAATCCTGATGCCGTCGCTAACTACAAGAGTGGTAAGACAAAGGCTATGCAGGCTCTCTTCGGACTCATTATGCGTGAACTCAAGGGTACAGGTGATCCTGTCGTTATCCGTGACCTTCTCCAGAAGGAACTCGACAAATAATTTAAAGGAAGTCGTTTTTAACGGCTTCCTTTTTTGTTGACAAAGATTTATTATCTTGTTAAAATTTAAAATATAATTCTAAACGTTCCTCTGAAAGCTTCCCTTACCTGAAGGGAGGGGGACCGCGAAGCGGTGGAGGGATTCAAACCGAAAGGAAGAATCTCAATGAAAAAAATCGGCAAAGAAGTGCTTTTTCTTGAAGCAAAGGGCAATATTCCACGTAACGGTGAAGGTTCATTCATTCGCCTTAATGATGGCAGGATAATGTTCGGTTATACTGAATTTGTCGGCAACGATTGGAATGATGATGCGACAGCTAATATTTCCGTTATATACTCATCAGATGAAGGTGAAACGTGGACAGCACCTGAGATTCTTTTCAGAAAACCCGAAGATGCATGAAATATAATGAGCTTTTCTTTTCTTCGTATGGGTAACGGTGATATCGGTACGTTTTACATCGTTAAAAATGCTGACCGTACGGATAAAATCGTTCTCACACGCTCATCAGATGAGGGTAAAACCTGGACTGAACCGATAAATTGCCTCGATTGCTTGTCAGTTGCCGATTATTATGTTATAAATAATGACCGCGTTGTAAGGCTTGAAAACGGCAGAATTATTCTCCCGACGGCAAGACATACGGTTATCGATGCTCCGAACGACTTTATGCCGGGTGTAATCTGCTTCTTTTATTCTGATGATGACGGATATACATGGCAGAAATCAGATACGGAATTTGCCTGTCCGTTTCCGTCAAATCCCGACGGTTATGAAGAACCGGGACTTTACGAAAGAACTGACGGTACTCTTTGGTGTTATATACGCACAAGCCTCGGCTTTCAGTTCCAATCCTTTTCATCCGATAACGGAACAACGTGGACTGTTCCCGAACCGAATCTTTTCTTTTCTTCGCCCTGCTCTCCGATGCACGTCAGGGATTGCGGTGATATGACGGTTGCTGTATTCAACCCGATTCCCGAACATATTTTAAGAGAAGAGTCCGAACCATGGGGCAGGACACCTTATGTGATCGCTGTCAGCACAGACAGAGGACTGTCTTTCTCAAAAGAAAATGTGTTCTATCTTGAAGATGACCGAACGAACGGATACTGCTATCCTGCGATAATTGAATGTGAAGACGGTTTTCTCGTTGCGTATTATCACTCGAACGGCACCGAGGTCTGCCTTAACAGCACCAAGATAATTAAAATTACATATGATGAATTGTTGTGTGAAATGCGAAAATCGCTTGTAACGATAAATCAATATGCCGAAACTTATTCTGATCCGCCTGAAAAAGTACGTGTTGCAGGCAGAGGAATAGTGGTGCGTGACGGCAAAATCTTTCTTTCACACGAGCTTAATACAGGCGTTTATATGACGCCGGGAGGTGGCCTTGAAGACGGTGAAACACTCGAAGACTGTTGCAGACGCGAGGTACGTGAAGAGACCGGATACGAGGTCGAACCGCTTTATCAGTTCCTCAGAATCAACGAATACTCATTTGAAACGATGTATGTCAGTAACTATTTCATCTGTGAGGTAACAGGCGAGGGAAAGCAGATGCTTACGGAAATTGAGGTTGAGCACGGTATTGTTCCTGAATGGGTGTCGATTGAAGATGCTCTTGCAATTTTCGGCACATTTGATGAGAAAACTCCCGATGTACGAAGCCTTTACATAAGGGAATTTACAGCAATAAATAAATATCTGGAAATAAACAGAACCACCGATTAGTTGATCGGTGGTTCTGTTTGGCTTGTCTGTGATAAATCAAGCCGACGAGGATCTGCGGATTCCTCATCGGCTTTTATGGTCGAGGCGACAGGACTTGAACCTGCGGCATCTTGCTCCCAAAGCAAGCACTCTACCAAACTGAGCTACGCCTCGAAGTGTTTAATTGTACACGCAACGACGCATATTATATCAAACGGTTTGGTGTTTGTCAATACAAAAATTGATTTATTGGTATAAAATCAGCTATTCATATAAAAATCAGGTGATTGATGACCGAGTTTTTATTTTACCTCAGTAGATAGGTCATCAAGTCTGACGTATACACGTCAGAACGTCTCATAGAAAACGATTTCGTTTTCATCACGGAACTCGTTGTGCAGGTTTTTAGGCTCTGCATCATCTGCGGGATATCCCATTACAAGCAAGGCTACAGGCTCAATTTCTTCCGGGATGTTGAATTCTTCTCGCATTTTAAAAGGGTCAAAGTGCATAACCCAGGTCGAGCCTACTCCGATTTCTGCTGCTTTGAGCATCATATGAGTGGTGACGATACTTGCATCGACGATTCCGCAGGTCGCACCGTCATATTTTCGTGTCCAGCATTCATTTTTGTTGTAGCAGACAAGCATTGCTGTCGGTGCATCAAAGTGACATTTCGTACAGCTTTTCAGCTTGAGGCAGGATTCGTCGGTATTTATCACGAGGATTCTCTGAGGCTGATAGTTACATCCTGTGGGAGCAAGATGACCTGCTTCAAGGATTTTGTCTATAACTTCATCGGGCAGATGGGTGTTTTTGAATTTTCTTACGGAGTATCTCTTTTTTGCAAGTTCTGTAAAGTCCATTTTTTAAGTCCCTTCAGTAATCAGTTTATATAAGTATAATACAATAACGAGTGCATTTTATCAAGGTTTTATTGACTTTAATTAGTTAAAATGTTATATTCTAACTGTTCAGTTTTTCACGAAGGAGTGCTTACAATGTACGAAAATAATTGGGAATCTCTCAATTCCCGTAAAGTACCCGAATGGTTTGAAGATGCTAAGTTCGGTATCTTTATTCATTGGGGGTTATATTCTGTCCCGGCATACACTAAAAAGGG
>JAGBFD010000106.1 GCA_017936645.1 Clostridia bacterium | reverse complement strand
GGTGCTTTGACTGAAATTGACCTCTCATCGCTTTTTGCGGTAGAAGCATCAGCACTCACATCAGGCAGTTACACATATACTGTGTCAGGCTCAAATGCGACAATCACCGCATACTCAGGCACAGCATCAACCCTCTCAATCCCCTCAACCTTAGGCGGATATACCGTTACAGCGATTGAGCACAATGCTTTTACGAATAATGCATATCTCACAAGTGTTACCATTCCTGGGACTGTGACGAGAATAGGTTATTCAACTACATACTATGATGGTCCTTTTCAGGGATGCAAGAAGTTGCAAAGTGTCACATTTTCAACAGGAAGCAAAAATGCAGTCATCGGACCGGAGACCTTTATGGGATGTATATCGTTGCAGTCAGTAACGATTCCCGGAAATTATACTACAATCAAAGAAAATGCATTTAGCGGTTGTACAGCATTACAGTCAATGACATGGAAAAAGTCAGACTACTCATATGCAAATCAGGTGATTGAACAGGGAGCGTTCAGCGGATGCACATCGCTTGCAAGCATATCTTTGCCTACAACACTGAAAACTATCGGAGCTTGGGCATTCAATGTTAATGCAGCAACAAGCATAACAATTCCTGAAGGAGTTACGACAATCGGTCACAGTGCATTTATGAACTGTCCGAATCTCACAAGCGTATCACTCCCGAGCACCATAACAAACATGGGTTATTCAACTACATACTATGACGGAACATTTCAGGGTTGTAAAAAGCTTAAGACGGTCATCTTTGCTGAAGGAAGTTCAAATTTGACAATCGGACCAGAAACTTTCAAAAACTGTTCTAATTTGACAACCGTCCACCTTCCGTTAAATCTTGTCGAAATCAAGGAACAGGCTTTCGACGGTTCTAAGACAAACCTCACAATCTGCAGTAAGTCCAATTCATCCTACGGCAAGACTTATGCAGACAGCAATTCAATTAAATTCAAGCTTTGCAACGGTTCACACACAACCACTCCGACTACCACATACACAGTTACATACAATGCAAACGGCGGCAGTATTTCTCCGTCAAGTGTTTCTGTTAAGGCAGGCGAGTCAGTAAGCCTTCCTATCCCGTCAGCAAAGACATACACGATTACATACAATGCTAACGGTGGTTCAGGTGCTCCTTCAGCTCAGAGCTTCGCAGTAGCATGTAAGGGTTGGTCAACAAGCAGCACAGCTACATCAGCATCATACGCTTGCGGAACAAAATACACTCCGACTAAGAATGTGACTCTCTACGCTGTCTGGAACAATGCAACGGATGCAACTGTTTCAACCAAGATTCCGATGAGAGCAGGTTATTCCTTCCGCGGTTGGTCAACAGTAAGCAATGCAACAACACCTACTGTAGGTGTTGGTTCAGAATGGAGCATCACAAGCAACATTACTCTCTATGCTGTCTGGGAGAAGATTTCAACTCCGACACCTTCTTATAAGGAAGAAAACGTATCTATGAATTACAAGGATACGATGACTGTAAACGGAGCAGTTTCAGTTGAAACATCAAACTCAGGTGTTGCATCAGTATCAGGCAATAAGATCACGGCAGCAGACACAGGCTCTGCTGATGTAACGGTAACATATGAAGACGGAAGTGTTTGCGTTTATCACATCAACGTCTCCTACTCATGGTGGCAGTGGATTATCGTTATCGTACTCTTTGGTTGGATATGGTATTGATGATTTAATCGAGGGAAAGATTTAAAAAATCTCAATAAAATGAAAACAAGGATGGCAATCGCCATCCTTGTATGTTTTTGCAAATAATTATCTGATAACTCTCACAGCAGTTCCGTACGCTACTATTTCTGCGGCACCCTGCATTACTGCTGCACTGCCGTAGGTGATGCCTATTACTGCGTGTGCACCCATAGCTGTTGCTTCTTCGACCATTCTCTGTGTCGCAATGGCACGTGCCTCGTTGAGCATATCTGTATAGGACTTGATTTCACCGCCGACGAGTGTTTTCATACTTGCCATGAAGTCCTTACCCATGTGCTTTGTCTGCACGACTGAGCCCTTTACTATTCCGAGAGCCTCAATTTCGTGACCGGGGACATAGTTAATAGTTAAGAGTTGCATAGTCTTCATCTCCTTTGTTTATTTCTTTTATTCGTTCTCTGAGTGCTGCGACGATGCCGACACAGACAATCAGATAAACAACTATAGCGATTAGCGATATCGGCAGAGCGATGATACTGCTGAAAGCAAGAAAAATAAATAATGATATGTATCCGATAGAGAAAAGTATCACCAATATCGTTATTATGACGGGTGCAGTCTTCTTTTTGCTTTTGTTTTTCATACACATCACTCCCATATGATTTAATCATATCACATATGCATTATAAAATCAACTTCATAATTATTACAGCGGTTCTAAAACTTACCTGTGAAAGATTTTTCAAAATTATATGGATTTATGTGCCGTTGTGTGTTATAATCACCGCATAATACGAAAGGAGATACATAAAATGAAAAAATTGATTTCACTTTTACTTACAGTTGTACTGATTTTTTCTTTTGCAACGATTACCTCTGCGAGACTTGTAGGTGATGTAAACTCAGATTCAAAGGCGAACTCGGCAGATGCTCTTGAAATCCTTCGCTATTCGGTAGGTCTGAATGATGAGATAAATAAGACTTACGCTGACGTAAGCGGTGACGGAATCATTAATTCAGCAGATGCACTTCTCGTTCTCAATATCGCCGTAGGTAAGTATGAGGGCGACCTTGAGGTGGAGGACGATCTTATCACTACTTATAAAAAAGATATAGTCGATCCCATTATGACAAGCGGTGCTTTTACGCTTAAGACACAGATGCAGACTCAGGAGGGTACTACTCAGGTTACAACGATGGTCAAAGGCGACGACGTGTGTATCGAGACTACGGTGAAGGGTACAACTGCAAGAGTTCTTATCCTTGATGATAAGACCTATCTTGTTATGCCTGATTTCATTATTCCGGGTGTAGGTGTATATATGGAGTATGAGGAACAGCTCAGACCCAATACAGGCGGTGCGGCTGATGCAGAGTATGTTAAGTCGGAATACGTTACTGTTGACGGTGAGGAACTTGTCTGCGAAACTTATAAGCTTGCAGACGGCTCTGTTTCAAAGTATTACTTCAAAGACGGTAAATGGGTAATGCTCGCAGCTGAGCAGGACGGTGAATCGACCTCTCAGAAGATAGTTGATTTCAAAAAAGGTGTGAAAAATTCATACTTCAGCCTTGACGGTTTTATAAATCTCGACACTAAAAAATAATAGCTTTTATAAAGAGAAAACAATCATCCGGGAATCAAGTGAAATTGAATCCCGGATGCTTTATTTAAGATTGAGCTTATGCAGCTGAAACGTATTCGAAGAAGAGCTTGAGCCACTGTACGAATGAAGTTATTGCAACGATAAATCTTTCAAAGAATGTTTCCGGCTTGTAGATATCGGGGTCTGCATCCCAATACTCTGTGTTGCAGTTTTCTTCGGTCATCGGTTCAAGGGTATCAGCTTCGGTGTTGTAAACCATAAACTGCGTGTACGGGAAATCATCAACAGTCAGCTATCTGTCAGCGGATGCCACATCGTACATGATTTTTACTTCGTATGTGGTCCAGTCTGAATGACTTGAGCCTTTTATGAACCATGTGCTGTCGGGGTTGAGACAGGTTGATGCATCGATGAGCTTGTCGGGGGAGATATACTTGCCCTTGCCTTCAGAGATACGCTGCTCGATATATTCTTCTGAAAGAGTTTCATAAACGTTTGAAGTTGTCGCACCGAAAGACGAACGCTTAACGGATGCAAACTGGTCTGAAACTACATCAGAAGATACACAGTTGGGGATTATCTGGAAACCGTACTTAGAGATGACACCGAAGTTTGCACCGTCATCCTTGATTGTTTGAATGAGTTCAGGGATTCTCTGACGTACTTCTCTGTCATAGTTGTCAAGTTTTTCGATAAGACCTGCATACTTGACTCTCTTTTCGCTGCCTTCCTGACCGAAAACATAGTACTTTGCAGACTCATAATCTTCAGGTGAAACGCATGCCCAGTAGTTAGGCCATGTATAGAATGTAGAAAGAGCAAGAGCTGAGGTTGCACCCTCGATAAGCTTGTCATAGAAAATATTTTCAGTAGTGCTGATAACACCTTCGAGAAGACCTGTCTTAACGAGCATATCGATTGTTTCCATAATGAATTCATCTATGCTGAACATACCGAGACCTTCAACGTCACGGAGAATTCTCATAAGAGCAGGAGGAGCAACGTCAAACTTTCCGCAGATAACTTCGCTGAGGATTTCTGCACCGCCGACCACGCTGCCATCCATTCCGATACCCTGAATGTCTTTTGCACCGTACTTTGCGACATATGCCATAACTATATTCGTGCCAAGGCAAGTTGCAGCGATACCGACTTTTTCACATCCGGTTGTTCTCTTGATATCCTGAACAAAGCTGTGGAATTCGTCAGCAGTTTCCATCGGATCAAGACGCCAGTCGTAGTGGAACCAGTAATCTTCCCATGAGTAGTAGCCTTTGCTGCCCTTTTGGTCGTTGTTTCTCTTGTTTTCCATCTGCTGTTTACGGGTTTCAGATAAACCTGAATTGTTGGTTACGTTACCGTTTTCGTCGAGCAGGGAATTGGCGAAAATCTTGCTGATTTCTGTCTCAAGACCTGCATAGAGGTCGTCCCAGTTGTCTGTTGCAAGACCCTTTGCAAGAGCGGGGAGAAGAGCTTCTGCCATTGATTTGTACATTTCGCTGTTGTCAGTTCCTGATTCGGAATCTCCGGTTACCAGTTTTGCAATGTCCTTGTAATGGAAGATCTTATTACCTTCCTCGTCATAGAGTGCTTCACCGTCACCTGAAATGCGGATTACGGGAATCTGACTTTGACTCTCATTTATTTCGACCCACGAGAATGATGGGATCGCCAAAGAAAAAATGAGAACAATCACCAAAAATACTGATAAGAATTTTTTCATAAAAATACACCTCCGAAAAGATAGATAGTATTATTATACTATACAATTATAGTGCTGTGTCAAATTTTTGTCAATACATTAATGGCTTAATGATGTGCAACTGCTTTTAAAACCACATACCACCGAATCCTTCTATGCGGATACAAAAAAACGAGACACCTTGTTAGGTATCTCGTTTTATGTGTTTACAGCTTAAAACAGCAACAACCGGACAAATTGAAATTTGTTGATTACACCGGTGTTCCTACTTCAATTAAGTTACCATCCAAATCGTAGAATCTGACCACCTTTTGTCCCAAACTGTGTGTCATCAGGTGATTGACATATTCGATTTCGGGGTAAAGTGTTTCAAGACGCTCTACAAATTGTTCTATGTCGGACTCTTCAAAATACAACTCAGATTGATTACTGTTTGAAACTACACTTCTTTTTGTGAATTGTTCCCAGTATCCCAATTCCTGTAAATATATATTATTTGTCAATTCCATATACCCATCGTTGTCTTGAATAAGCTGAAATCCAAACATATCACTATAGAACTTTAACGCACGGTTACAATCTTTAACAACAATG
>JAGBFD010000105.1 GCA_017936645.1 Clostridia bacterium | reverse complement strand
CAACCATAACCGAAACGGGCTTTGCAACGCCGATTGCATAAGCGAGCTGAACCTCACACTTGCTTGCAAGTCCTGCGGCAACGATATTCTTTGCAACGTAACGGCACATATATGCGGCTGAACGGTCAACTTTTGTCGGGTCCTTACCGCTGAAAGCACCGCCGCCGTGGCGTGAATATCCGCCGTAGGTGTCAACGATAATCTTACGGCCTGTAAGACCTGAGTCACCCTGCGGACCGCCTGTAACGAATCTGCCCGTCGGGTTAACGTAAATCTTTGTATTTTCGTCGATGAGTGAAGCGTCGATTGTCGGCTTGATTACGAGGTTGATGACATCCTCACGGATCTTGTCAAGCTCAACGTCTGCACTGTGCTGTGAAGAAACAACGATTGCATCAATTCTTACAACCTTGTCGTCATCGTACTCAACTGTAACCTGAGTCTTACCGTCAGCACGGAGATAACCGAGGTTGCCGTTTTCTCTTTCTTCTGTGAGCTTGAGAGCGAGCTTGTGTGCGAGTGAAATCGGCATGGGCATAAGCTCAGGTGTTTCGTCACAAGCGTAGCCGAACATCATACCCTGGTCGCCTGCACCGTGAAGATTGTACTTGTCCTCTTCACCGCCCTTAAGCTCGTAGGAAGCGTCAACGCCCATAGCGATGTCGCCTGACTGCTTGTCAAGAGATGTGAGGATAGCACAAGTGTTGCCGTCAAAGCCTTTTTCTGCACTGTCGTAACCGATGTCGCAGATAACCTTACGTGCGATAGCGGGGATGTCGATGTTAGCTGAAGTTGAGATTTCACCCATAACGAGTACCATACCCGTGGTACAGCAGGTCTCACAAGCTACACGGCCGTTCGGATCCTGTGCAAGGATTGCATCAAGCACCGCGTCTGAAATCTGGTCACAGATTTTATCGGGATGACCCTTTGTTACTGATTCTGATGAAAAAAGATGTTTTGCCATTTTAAAAATCCTCCTTAGCAGGCATTTGTCGAAAAAAACGCTCCCGGTGCAAACCGAGAGCTGTAAAAACCTTATCTTTCGGTTGCACCGCAGGATTTAGCACCTTGCTTAACGCAGGTTGCTGAGCTTCATAGGGCCTGTTCCCTCAGCTACTCTTAATAAGTGTTGAGCGCTATTTAATTTGTTGCGAAGAAATTATACACTAATATCTCCCGTAAGTCAAGACTTATATTCTAATCTGCCTTTAAGAATCGGAGAAAGTTTACGGTAAATAAGGAAAGTTACGGCAACGCTGACAAGTCCTTTTACAAAAGTGAACGGAACATTGAAAACAAGGATGGATTTCCAGATTGAATCCATTGACGGAAGAATTGCCTGATACAATCCGAGGATCGCATCCATACCGCCTGTGAAGACCTCTGCATAAAAAGGATATGTGATATACATATTCGAAAAGAAGCAAACAACAGCCATCGCCAGGCTTCCTGCCATTGCACCGATGAAAGCATATTTACGGTTTTTCTTTATCATATAAATAAGTCCTGCGATACCCACAAAAACAGCACCTAAAATGAAGTTTGAAAGTTCACCAACGGTAAATGTTTTTGAAGCTAAGCAGTGCAGAGCGTTCTTCAAAAAGCATACAAGTATTCCGTAATGCGGACCGAATGCGAACGATGTGATAAGTGCGGGTAATTCCGAGACATCAAATTCGATGAAAAACGGCATGAACGGCAACGGAAACTGAATCAGCATCAAAGCATAGGACAAGGCTGACATAATCGCCGTAACAGTAAGTTTTCTTATCATTTTTACACGGTTTCTGCTGTTTACTTTTTCTTTTGGCTGATTTGTTTTTTTCATAAACTCAACTCCTGATAGTTTTTCAGTGAGAGTTATCAACGAAAAAACCCCGTACAAAATGTACGGGGCGAATTGAATACTTAAATCTTCTCTCATCCGGACTGTACCGTCGGCTTTGGAATCTCACCAAATCAGCAGAAGCTCACGGGCTTATGAGGAGCTTAAATTTACCTCAAACACCGTCGGTGGGGAATTTCACCCCGCCCCGAAGATAACTGTTCACTTGAGTTAATTATAACACCTCGTATGAATTTGTCAATATGTGATTGGTTTGTTGATTTTTATTCGTCAGTATAGTATAATTATAACAATTCAGAGGTGGTGAGACTGTGCTTAAAAAGAATGATGAAATTCAGCTTACCGTGAAAAGCTGTACGGTGCAGGGTAGTGGTGTATGTGACTATAACGGAATGACGGTTTTTGTCCGTGGTGCCGTTACGGGTGACCACGTTATTGCACATATTATAAAGGTCAAGAAGACCTACGCTGTGGGCATTATAAAAAAAATAACACAACGCTCACCCATACGTATAAAATCGCAGTGTGCAGTTTCCGAAAAATGCGGAGGTTGCTGCTTTGCTCACATCAGTTATGATGCCGAGCTTGAAATAAAGCAGACTCAGGTTGAGGATAATTTCAGACGTATCGGCGGTCTCGATGTGCCGATAAAGCCTATCATCCCTTCTCCGCAGTCGTCACGCTACAGAAACAAGGCACAGTATCCCGTCGGCTCAGACGGCAGATTTGCTTCGATAGGCTTTTATGCTCCGATGACACATCGCATAATCGACTGTGCGGACTGCAACCTTCAACCCGAAGATTTCAGGAGAATAGTCGATATTTTCCGTGACTGGATACGTGAAAAGAAAATCAGCATTTATGATGAAAATACTCACACAGGACTTCTCAGACATATTTATCTGCGTAAAGGCTTTGTAACGGGCGAGATTATGGTCTGTCTTGTCGCAAACGGCAGAGATATTCCGTTTACCGACGAGCTTATATCAATGCTCAAGTCTGAAACAGAGGGACTCAGAAGCGTCATACTCAATGTGAACACTCAAAAAACAAATGTCGTGCTCGGCGGCGAATGTATAACGCTTTACGGTTCAGATTACATTACGGACGAGCTTTGCGGTCTGAAGTTTAATATTTCTCCGCTTTCTTTCTATCAGGTGAATCACGACGGAGCTGAAATCCTTTATAATAAAGCCAAGGAGTATGCGGCTCTTACGGGCAAGGAAACGCTCATTGATCTTTACTGCGGTACAGGCACTATAGGTCTTACGATGGCGAGGGATGCAAAGCGGCTCGTCGGTGTGGAAATTGTTGAACAAGCGATCGAAAATGCGAAGAAAAATGCAGAGCTTAACGGAATAGAAAATGCACGTTTCATCTGCGGTGATGCTTCAAAAGCGGCTGAAATTCTGCTGCAAGAGGGGATAAAACCTGACGTCGTAATTCTTGACCCGCCGAGAAAGGGCTGTGACGGTGCTCTTGTGGAAACTGTTGCACAAATGTCACCTGACCGTATAGTCTATGTTTCGTGCGATAGTGCGACTCTGGCTCGTGACTGCGCCCGTTTCCTTGAAGCAGGGTACGAAGTCGCAGAGGCTACCCCCGTCGATATGTTCCCCCGCACGGGAAATGTCGAGACGGTTGCCTGGTTGTCCCAACGCAAAGCAGGCAAACATATCGACATAAAACTTGACCTCTCATAGCTTGATATTACTGCAACTGAAACAAAGGCAACATATCAGGAAATAAAGGATTATGTGCTTAAAAAGTTTGACTTAAAGGTATCTTCACTATACATTTCACAGGCAAAACCAAGTGTGGTATTATTGAACGCGAAAACTACAATAAAGGTAAAGAAGGACATAGAGTACCACAGTGTCCTAAAGAAAAAGAAGAAGCAATAATGGATGCGTTGAGGAATTTTAGAATGATATAATTTAAAATTGAATATTCACACATTCGACTAATCTCCTATTATAAGGTAGAATAAAGCTACTAAAATAATAGGAGGTTTTTATTATGTCAAACAAAAAT
>JAGBFD010000104.1 GCA_017936645.1 Clostridia bacterium | reverse complement strand
GAAATCGTTGGTATTGCGAAGAAATTTGCAGACCTCGGTCTTAAGATTTACTCAACTGCTAAGACAGGTGTAGGCCTCCGTGCAGCAGGTATCGAGGTTGAAACGATCGGCGACTTTGAAGACTGTAGTGCAGTTCTCGATGTACTTGAAACAGGTAAGATCGACTACATCGTATACACAGGTTCTACAAAGCAGGCAACGATCCAAAACTTTATCAAGGTTCACAGACGTGCTGTTCAGCTTTCAATCTGTACTCTTACTTCTCTTGACACAGCAAACGCTCTTTGCGACATCCTCGCAAGCCGTTTCACACAGAGAAATACTGAACTCGTTGACATCAACAATCTCCGTGAGACAAAGATGCAGCTCAAGTTCACAAAGATGCAGGCTACAGGTAATGACGATATCTACTTCAACAATTTCTGTAAGATCATCCCGTCACCTGAATCACTCACCGTTAACTTCACAGACCGTCACTTCGGTATCGGTGCAGACGGTGTAGTGCTTCTTGAAGGCTCAGACATCGCAGATGCAAAGATGGTAGTTTACAATAATGACGGTACACAGACACGTATGGCTGCAAACAGCATCCGTTGTGCTGCGAAGTATCTTTATGATAACGGTATCGTTCCGAAGACAAATATGACTATCGAAACAAGCTGCGGTGTTATGAAGGTTAAACTTTACACATTTAACGGTGAGGTTCGTTCAGCTACTGTTGATATCGGCAAGCCTGACTTCAATCCTGCAAGCATTCCGATGAAAATCGATGCAGAAAATGCAATCGGATACGAAACTGAAATCGACGGTGAGAAGCTTACTCTCAACTGTTTGTCAGTAGGCAATCCGCACTGTATCGTATTCAGAGATGATATCGACTCTGTAAATATCAATGATTTCGGCGATATGATCAGAAACTCTGACCTTCTTCCTGAGTATATCAATACAGGTGTTGCAAGACTCATAGACAAAAATACAATCAAGCTCAGATGTTACGAACGTGCAGTCAACGGCGAGAGCCTCAGCTGCGGTGCATCGGCAGCAGCTTGTGTTGTAGTTGCAACAGAACTCGGAATGTGCAAGAAGGGTGAGGATATCACGGTTAAAATGCCGGGCGGTGACCTCGTAATCACATACACAGACGAAACAATCCTCGTAAACGGTGATACACACAAGGTTTACGAAGGTGTTGTAGAGTATTAATCCGAATAATATTTTCAAAGGCTGTCGCATATGCGGCAGCCTTTTTACTGTTGTTATACTGTACCTGTAACGGTAAGCGTGACTGTGCCGGGATTGATGATGTAGGCACCTGTTGCAGGGTCCTGAGTGTAGGTTGCGGCAGGTACGGTAATCTGACCGGGTACGGTAGCGAATACACCCGTTGTTTCGTCATAGGTGAAGTTCGTACCTTCAGTCCATGCTGTGCCGTTGAAGCTTACGGACGTGATGTCAATGATCGGATCAAACGTGTCTGTAACGGTAAGGTTGTCATCGACTGTTGCAGGTTCGCTGCCTGTGTTCTGGATAACGAAAGAATAAGTCAGCTGACCATTGTCTGCTATAGTAGTAGGATTAAGCGACTTTGTGATAGTGAGAGCTACTCCCGTTGATGCAGGAACGGTTGCCTGAGCAGTAATGTCTGCACTTACTCCGCCGCCTGTGACTGTAGCTGTGTTAGTGATGACACCTGTTGCACCGAGGGGAGCGAATTCATTAACTCTTGCTGAGTAAATGACAGTTGCATTTCCGCCTGCAGGAACCGTGATTCCGCTGACCGTCAAGGGCGGTCCTGCTGTGACGGCAGGAGTTGCAGTAGGATCACCGTTTACGAAATATCTGATAGAACCGTCGATATAACTGAGCGGTACGAGTGTTGTGTCACCGAAAGTGTAAGCACCAAGGTCATCAGTTACCGTAAGTCCTGTGAAATCTGTCGTGCCTGAATTTATGATATTGACCGCATAGCTTACTACATCGCCTGTGGTGTAATCTCCGGTAAGAGCTGTTTTTGTAGCGGAAAGAACCTCGACAAGTTCACCTGTAACGATGTTTGAATTAACGGATGTGCCGTTGTAAGTCAATGTTGCCTGATTAAAAAACGTTGCCATTTTATCTTCCTCCTTTTACTATTTTGAGGTAAACGCCTCATTAGTTAGTATATGATGATTTGTTATATGCGTTACGAAGAGGGATGTGATCTGGTTTAAACAACAAATTCAGGTTTGTATAATTGATTTAATCAAAGTCATAGAGATGGGTGAAATTTTCTGTTGAAAAACTGCTTTTAATACATGATATTAGCTCTTGATATCAAATCGCGGTCACTATAATAGGTCGTTATACAATCTGCAAGTCTGAATAATAGCGGATGCACGGAGATCGTATATAAAAAGTTTGTGTGTTCTTTTTCTATTATTGACTTGAAATTTGTTTTTTGGTATCATCTTCACATAAAATGTCGAAGGAAGATGATTTATGTATAAGAGATGTCCTTATTGCGGAACGATAAATGCTGATACTAATAAGTTCTGCATCAGCTGTGCAACTCCTCTGCACCAGGTTCAGCCCGATCCCCGTATAGTTGCTCCGATGATGGGTGGCAGACCAATGCAGGGTAATGTACAGATGCAAGGTGCTCAGCAGAAAAATAACGTAAAGGGTAAAAAGAAAAAAGGCGATAAAAAGTCAAAGAAAAAACGTTCAGCGGCTTCAGAAAACCTCAGCCCCGAACAGAAGAAAAAGAGACGTATAAAGAAAATTCTTACACCAATCATCAGTATCGTTGTTGTTGTGGCGGTAGTGGCGTTTGCATGGTTTGCTGTAGGCAATCAGATCACACTGTCAATTCACACGGATAAAGACGTGGATACGATGAATTCAGGAAGACTTGAAATGCCCGGAGCTTACTACAGCCAGTATTCCGATATGCCTGATTACGTAGTTAAATTGCTTGGCGGAGATCCTCAGTCGCCCGATTACGGTCCTGTGATGACAGAGGTTATGCCTTATGTGCGAGTGGAGAGAAACAAAGTCAACGGTTTCTTCGGTGGCAATACGGTAGAATACACGATTTATGCACCCGATCTTGAGTCCTGGCTTCTTAATCTCGGTAATTCTAAGAAATATACACAGGATTCACTTCTTGAAGAGCTGAAGGCATATCTGCCGAATGCACCGTTACGTTCGCAGGTAGTAACTATTGAATATGCACATGACGGAATTTTCAGCTGGCAGGGTAACTATATGTGTATTGAGTTTTCTAATGCTATCAGCGGTGGTATCAATACTGCATACAGTGAGCTTTATGCGGCTTATACTGAGGAACTGGAGGCGAATATCAAATGAAGAAAAGAATAGCATCTATCTTTCTTGCGGCAGTACTTCTGCTTCTGACGCCTGTTACGGTTTTCGCTGAAGGTGATCCTGCGAATGCCCCTGCAAAGTATTATCAGACAGATATATTCTTCGTAGACCCACTCGATTATAATAAAAAAATCACTCCTACATTTATGGTACCGGCAGATAAATCTACGGTTTATGTAAAAGCAGAGGATATACTTGAATTCCTTAATGCTAATTATTTTGAGTTTAAAAGTGAGCAGACATACAAGCAGTTTGCCATAGCAAGTCAGGTGCTCAATTACGTAGTTATATATGAGTTTAACAGTAAAAATGTGACTATGTATGTTTCAGGCTCAAAGCTTGAATATAAAGCTTCTGATGAAGCTCTCTTCAAAGACGGTGTTGCCTGGCTGCCGTTTGAATTCACAATGAATCTTTTCAATATTGATTACAGTGTCGATGAAGGTACGTTTGAGTTAAGTAAACCTCAGTATACTGCACTCATGGTTATCGCAGCGATCTGCGGAAATACTGACTATAATTTCAGCTGGACTGATGAGGTCAATCTTTCAATGCTTAATGCGGTCGGTATGAGTGCGAGTGCATCAGTACTCTCATCATTTTCAGGACTGATTACCAGAAACGGTGCAGCATGGATCGACCTTGTAACATTTAATGTTATGAATAAAACTGAGGAACAGTATGCTGAAAAGATTGCAACTCTTTTCACTTCACCTTCAGCCAAAGAAGCAGAAACGTTAGCTGACTGTGACGGATATTTGTTGTACGATAAGATTGCAACGTTTCTGACGCGAGGCACGAAAGTTGCATCAGGTATCGATGTGGATACCCTTACATATGCAGCCGAATCTATCTCTGATTTAAGTCCGAATATGGGCGATACGTGTAAGCGGCTTTCTAAGTTTTTTACTAAGAATAGCGATGCTATTGAAAAAATAGCAAACGGAGCGGAAAAAGCAAATGGAATTTGTGACGACGTCTCGAAGTATTTTAAATTGTTAGTAAATTTGATTTCGTTCTGGCAGTCTTTTGAAAACAAAAACGAGACAGCAAGTTATGTTCTCGTGAAATATGCTTCTAATGAAGATGTGAAACATAGCAGTAATCTTAAAAAGTTTGCAACGATGACTCAGGATGATTCCCTTAAGATTCTTACAGAGTTTATGGAAGATAACCTCGTCGATATAGCTGCGTCAACACATCCTGTGGTCGACTCTGTTCTTTTCTTCGTTGATATCGCATGGGATATAGCAAAAGGTGTCATACCCGGATTTGAAGAAACTCTGGACAGTGCTGACAGCTATAAACTCAGTGAGCTTGGTATTTACTATCAGAATGATGCAAAGTCATTTGTCAATAAATATAAAAATCAGACATTGGTTGCAGATAGTGTAAACCAGAGTAATTTTGAAGATTTGGCAGACTATGCTTATGCTTATCTCAAATTTTCGTTGATTTCAAGAGATGCCGCCCGCAAGGCTATAGACAAAATGCCAAACGTCACAGAGGCAAGTAAAGAAACCTTCAGAAAACATGCGGATCGGATTAATGAAGATATCGGTTTTTATCTTGCAATTATAGAGAGTGCTACACCTAACGAAGCTAACGGTGGTATAGCAAACTACGGTTACCTTCCTTCGGATGTCAGAGGGACTGAGTGGATTTATGAAGATATTATCAGTTACCTTGAGAAAAATGCTGAAGAGTTAGAAGATGTAAAACAGGCACTCGGTATTCATGACGAGTTCTCACGTACACCCGGAGACGGTACCATCTCAGAGGAAGAAGCAATCAAGATGGTTCAGAAACGTATGGCGGGTGTAGCGGCTGACCTAGTTTTCGGTCAACTTCTGAAGGATTATTATGCCTTTGATGTCTATGCTACAAAGTACGTCGAGTCAAAGTCGATATATGCTTACATAGTTATTATGGGTATGGAAGGAACACGTGATGAGTACTGCCTGTTTGTTCCCGTCGACGGTGCGGAAATGTGGATAGGCTGGATGCAGGATGAAAATACGTTCTGTTGCTATACGGACATAGATATGAAAAATGTCTCGGCAACTGAATTGATAAGTAAAATGGATGAACTGTATCAGAAAGGTTTGGAAGGGCAGGATATTCCGCTTGATATTATTAAGATTAATGAATGATAATTGAGCAGCTGTATTCATAACTTGATTAAAAGAGTCATAAAAAATTCAAAACCTCCACAGCCGTGGAGGTTTTGGTGTCTTAAAAATTTGAATTTATGATTGTCGTTTACCTATAATTTGCTGCCCAAAACACTAAAATTCACATAAGAAAAAATTTTGAAAAAATTCAATTTTTTTTCAAAAAACACTTGCATTTTCTGAAATCTGTGCTATAATAGCAAATGTTCTCGGCCAATAGGTTGGGGATGCAAAGATAAAATGGCGAAGTTGGGAGCATAGCTCAGCTGGGAGAGCATCTGCCTTACAAGCAGAGGGTCACAGGTTCGAGCCCTG
>JAGBFD010000103.1 GCA_017936645.1 Clostridia bacterium | reverse complement strand
TGTATTTATCAGGTAAGTGCTCTTGATCCCTCTGCTCCCGACGGCAAATATGCTACTCACTTCACCGTTAACAACGGCGAGTGGAAAGTATGCGCTGACAAGGTTGCAACAAACGCTCACATCGAGCTCGAGTTCAAGAACATGGAAACAATGAACGCATTTTTTAAGGGTAAGATCGGCCCCTCTACTCTTCCGAAGATGAAGGGTGTTGTAAAAAAACCCCTGGAGTTCGCAGCATTTATGATGGTTCTCCTTAAAATGTCTTCTCTTCTCACTATCACAGAGGCTCCCGCAGATGAGGAAACTCAGAAGCTCGCTGTAAAGTGCTTCTTCTATCTTCTTTCATCAGGTATCAGCCAGCTTAATAAGCACGGACACGAAGGTGTACAGGATTGGGCAAAAAAGAGTCCCGACCGTGTTTACGCATGGGCAGTTGACGGTTATCCTGAGGTTTCTGCTTTCCTTCGTGTTAAGGCAGGTAAGACACGTTCAGGCCGCGGCACATATAAGAGAGCTATGCCGTTCTTCACAATGAGATTTGACTCACTTCCGAGTGCATTGGGCATTCTTCTTTCAACAGACGATATGCTTGAATCCACAAAGAAGGGTAAGCTCATCATGGACGGTGCTCCCGAATTCGGTGCACAGATCGGTGACTTCATGATGCAGGTCGGCGACTACGCAAAATAAGATAAAAAATAAACGGTATCGGGATTCCGATACCGTTATTTTTTGATTTGTATTACTGACCTACTTTTGAACCGCAAGCTGTACAAACTATATATTCAAAATCTTGCACCATAGTCAAGCATAGCCGATTTTTCGGATTGCTTGACACAAGTCTTATAACATATTATAATAAAAGCACCTTAAACTGAAAGGACGATAAAAATGATTTGTCATAATTGCGGCAACAATGTTCCTGACGGAACAAAATTCTGCAGTGTTTGCGGCACTGCATTACAATCACAGGTAAATCAACCACCTATGGGACAACAACCACCTATGGGACAGCAACCACCTATGGGACAGCAACCGCCTATGGGACAACAACCACCTATGGGACAGCAACCGCCTATGGGGCAGCAGCCGCCTATGGGACAGCAACCGCCTATGGGACAGCAGCCGCCTATGGGACAGCAGCCGCCTATGGGACAGCAACCAAATGTAATAATCTCGCAGGCACCTGTACAGCCTCCTGTCAAAAAGAAAAAGACAGGTCTGGTAGTGGGTATAGTTGTCGCAGTAGTAGCTTTTTTGGTAATCGGTGGTATTGTAGCGTTTGTTGTTTCCTCTGTTTTAGCTAACAAAGCCGAACCTGTAGAACGCGGCTTAACCGAAGGTAATATGTACATCAATGAATCAATCAATATTGAATTTGAAAAACCATACGACTGGACATTCTATTCAGACGATGAACTCGCTCAGATAATCGGTTCAGGCTCTGACATTTTCGACTATTCAGATTTCGAGCAGGCATTGATTGAGCAGAACTGCATCTATGCAATGGGTGCAAAAAACGCTCTCGGAACTAACGTACTCCTTATGATCGAGAACGTATCTCTTCATGATCCTGACGAATATGAGTACATCGACATAGTCAAGGATCAGTTAAATCAGCAAAGCTATATCGAGTATGAGTTTTCGTCTCAGGAAGACACTTATCTGGCCGGAGAAGAATATGTTTCTGCGGATTTCCAGGCTGATTACTTCTCAACTACAATCTACCAGAGATACTACCTCAGAAGACACGGTGACTATATGATAGGCATCATCGTATCATCAAGTTCACTTTCAGAACTCAACGAAGTTGAAAATATGTTTTCACCTGCAGAATAAGATAATTCCCTACTGTTCAATGAGCAGTGAAATAGTCAATACTTTGTAGACACAAAAAAGAATAAGTTAAGCAGCCAGTTCAATCCTGTATTGGACTGGCGTTTTTCTATTCAGTTTACGCAAAGGTTTGATGTAATTAAAGTAGTGAATGGCTTGAACAATAACATC
>JAGBFD010000102.1 GCA_017936645.1 Clostridia bacterium | reverse complement strand
GATAGCATCTGCCCGCCAATTTCGTACAGAATTTAGCGGGAACATAATATGTTCCCTTACGAAATTAATCCAATCGGGATCGTAGGGACGGGCGTCCTCGACCGTCCGTTAATACAGCAGAATCTGCGGACCGTCCGGGAGGCCGGTCCCTACACACACAGAATCAGATTGTGCGAAATCAAAGAACTCCACAAACCCGAATTTGTCGATATATTTCAGGAAAAATCTGCGGATATGATTAAGATATCAGCAAAACTACATTTTGATCTATTTGTATTGAATATACATCAGCAAAATGCTATAATAAATGCAAACTATTTAACACGGGAGGCAAATCTATGAGGATGAAAAAAGGGGTTGCAGTTCTTCTGACTTTGGCATTGTTGCTCAGTACGGGTTTTTTGTCACTGTCATATCCTGAACTGAAAACTATATTTTCAGTAAGTGCATCTGCTGTGGATGATGTTATTTCAAAGTATGCTCCGGAGGGTACACGTGATGTTGCGGTTGACGCTTCAGTATCCGCTTCGAGCAGTTACACTTCGGGTAACGGTCAGTGGGAACTTGCACGTATCAATGACGGTTCGCTCTATTATTACGGTGGAGAAAACGGTTATAACGGCAAGGCAGGTTTTACTTCTCACCCCGACGAAGTGCCTTACCATCCGACAAATATGACACAGGATGAAAAGGATGCTGCAGTTGCAGAGTCGAAGACAAAACCTCTGTGGATAGCTTTTGATCTTGAAGGTTTTTACGATGTGAGCAGGGTAGTTTTGTTCCGTCACGGATCTTTCCCTGATACGATTGAAATTCAGGTTTCTGATGACGGTGAAAGTTACGAAACAGTCACATCTGTAAGCGGATACGCAGGATATACGCAGGAAGCACTTGCGATAGATTTCACGACTTTAAGAACACGTTATATCCGTGTATATGTTACTGTAAGAGGAGACCTTGAAGGTAACTATATCCACCTCGTTCAGCTTGGTGAGATAGCTGTATTCGGCACAGAGGTTGCTGCAGCGGATAATGCTTCTGACATTGACTCCTACGCTCCCGAAAACTGCATAAATCTTGCTGTCGAAAGTACGGTCACAGCTACCGAGAGCTATGAAGAGGGCGAAAAATGGGGCGTTCACAATATTAACGATGAGGATATCGCCAGAAACGGAGGATATTCAAGTGAGCCTGCAGACCGTCCTATGAGCATCGATTTTTCTCTCGGAAACGTAGCTGAAGTCAAAAGGCTTGTAATATTCCCGAACGGTGTTTTCCCGAAGTCTTTTGAGATTCAGACGTCTTTTGACGGTGTGACGTACAAAACCATAAAAACAGAAAGCGGACTTAATGATAATCCGCAGACTCCTGTTGTTTTTGAGTTGCCTCAGGCGACATTTGCCTCCTTTATCAGAATAAATGTAACGGAAAGACATTCATCAGGTTCGTATTACGTACAGTTTGCTGAAATTGGAATTTACGGTGTAAAGGGTGCTTACAATGCTGAACTCAACAAATCGGTTGTAAATCTTGTGCCGGGAGACACACTTCAGCTTGAACTGACGGTGGATAATCTCAATTCATTTGACCCGTATGAGCATAATCTTGAATGGAAATCATCGGATGAGTCAGTAGTTACTGTCGATCCGAACGGTCTTCTTACCGCTGTTTCAAGCGGAACAACTACGGTCACGGTAAGTGACAACGCTATCGGTTTTTCAAAATCTGTAAGGGTAACTGTCGGCTATGACCTGCCCTATGCACGTGATGAGATGACGGTTTCGATATTTGCACCTCCGACAGGGGATCTTTTTACAGATGAACAGTATAAACTTGTATCTGAGGCAGACGTTGACCTTGTCCTTAATACATACAATGTATATACACCGGAAGACAACCTGAAGCTCCTCGAACTTGCAGGTAAGTACGGAATGACAGCCGTAGTTGCAGATATGAGACTTCGCTCTGATATGCAGAATATTACAAAGGAACAGTTTGAGCAGGTTTATGAGGATTATAAGGGTATTTCAAATCTTGAGGGTTTCTACGTATATGACGAGCCGTGGAATCCCAACGCTTATGTAAACTCAGCGAATCATATCGCATCAACAATACCGGGAGGTTTTATTTATCTCAACCTTTTCCCCGGATTTGTATATAATTCATATGAACAGTATGAGTATATCTTTGATGATGTCGCAGCTCTGACAGACGGAAATGTCGACCTTATGTTTGACGTGTATCCGTTCATGCAGGACGGAACGACTGACTATCAGACTATGTTCGATTCACTTGATACAGTAAGACGTTCAGGTCTTAAGTACGATGTGAATACCGCTGCCTGCGTTCAGGCGATCGGCTACGGTCCTATAGGCGGTGAGCTCGTAAAGCGCATACCCAATGAAGAAGACGTTCTGTATCAGAATATGGCATACCTTGCTTACGGTGTGAAACACGTTGCATATTTTAAATACAGTCAGGAAGCCGATAACGGTCAGGAAAACTATTCAACCTGTCCTGTTGATGAAAACGGTAACCCGACGGATGTTTACTACTATATGCAGAGAATCAATCCGATCGTTCATACTCTCGGTGATACTCTTATCGACTGCGATGCGAAGGAAGTTTATATCACAGGTGCCGATACCTACGGTCAGTCTGCAGTACCCGGCAATTTCTTCGTTCAGTCTGCAGACAGCTCAAACAGCCTGATTCTTTCCTATATGACACACAGGGATACGGGAAGAAACTACCTTATGGTCGTTAACAATGATCTCAGCAAGTCAGTTACAGCTCCGTTGAAATTTGCAAGCGGAATAAACAGTATAGAAATCCTTGACAATGCTACGGGCGAATGGACGAAATCTGCAGTCAGCGGAAGCTATAATGTATCTCTTCCGGCAGGCGGTGCAGCTCTGATCGCACTCGATGAAGATTATCGTTACGAAGAGGTAAAAGAACAGACAAATTCCAACGTGCTTTACGGAAAGACTGTTTACGGTAACAGCTCACTCGGCACACCGGGCACACGAGACGAAATGCTTCCGGGCTGGTATCTCAGCTGTCTTACTGACGGTTACATAGATGCAAACGCTTCCAAGGGTCTTAACGGCTGGTGTTCTGAGCTCAGAGACGAGTCCTTTGAAACATTCGTGGAAATCGATCTCGGCACGGTTCAGACTCTTAATTCGCTCACGCTTCATGCGGTCGCATCGTCAACGGGATATAACGGCTATTTCCCGAAATCATATACTGTCAGCACTTCTGTTGACGGTGACAGATGGACTCAGATTGCCTCGTCGGACAATTCAAGTGTTACGTCATCAGTAACACACGATTTCAGCGCAACCGATATGAGATACATCAGAGTAGATATTAATGAAATGAACTCAATTGACGGTAAATATGCAGCAGCTATTGCTGAAATTGAGACAAACGGTGAAGTCGCTATATCAAGATACAAAACTGTAGCTGCTGATGAAAACGGTTTTTATGCATATATGAACTGTGTAAATACTGACTATATCAGAGTTCCGGCATGGACTGATTATAACGGTCAGGACGATATCATCTGGCACACAGGTGAAAGCGGCAGTTGGACGATCAACGGTTTTACGTATAATTTCAGAGCATATATTCCGATTTCTGAGCATAACAATGAGCGCGGACGTTATACCGTTCATCTCTATGCTTACAATGAAAACGGTGAGACATCAAAGGGTACATATTTTGAATTTTCTTCAAATGTGACATTTGATCTTAATTATGACGGTATTTCAAAAAATCTGATGTCAGGTCTCGGCTCTCTGAGCTCAGGCGGCGGTGTAAGTGCTACGTACGACAGCACCGATGAAACGGTAACACTCAACGGTGCACTCACTCAGAGCATCAATCTTCAGCCAAGTGTAAGTATTAATGAAGATATCAGTATTGGTGATACTCTCAGAGTAACTGTCGAGCAGGTCAGCGGAAGTATGTCAAACGGTATCATTGTTCTTGAGCTTTTCAACGATTCACTCGCAAATCCTGACGGAAAGCGACACGTTGCGGATATCGTTTCAGCAGGTGTTTATGACATTCCCGTTACTACACAAAGAGCCGCGGAAGAGATATCAAACTATAAGTTCTGGCTTTATTATGACGGAAGAGGACAGTACTTTGACAACTTTACTTTTAAGATAAAGCTTGAAGTCGTCAGCGGTGACAGCGTATATTCTCCGTCAGGCAAGATGCTTGATTACGGTGAATCCTACGGTACACTTTACACCCCTGAACGAAGTGATGCTGAGTTTGTCGGCTGGTTCACGGCACCCGAAGGTGGTGTGCAGGTCACATCAGCTACGGTGAATTACGGTATTACAGACAGAACTCTTTATGCACAGTGGAGAGAGCTTGAAGCTGAGTTCGTTTACGGACTGTACCCGGGTATTACAGCAGAAAAGCTCGAAAGTGATTACTTCACGCTTACAAACGTTACGTATGAATATGAAAACGTAAACGGCTGTATCACAACGGGTACACTTGTAACTGCCACGGATAAAACTACAGGTAAAGTTGTCGCCAAGTATATCCTCGTTCTTTTCGGTGATGTAAACTCTGACGGTTGGTATGACGGACAGGATGCTGTCTATACGGAGGCCATCAGAGCCGGTATGCTTGATGCAGACAGCTTAGGTGAAGCGGCATATCTTGCAGCAGACTGTAATCATGACGGTTTGGTAGGATTTACTGACACTTATCTGCTTAATAAAGCAGGTGCACTCCTTTCTGAAATAGATCAGACGAAACCTTCAGAAGAGCTTGCGACGATGTCTGAGTGGCAGGAGTATATCAGCGTAATCGATCAGGAGCCTGAAATCGAAAATCCTGAAGATACAGCACCTGATACAGAAGATAATGAAAGCGGAATGAGCGTATTTGATAGAATTATTGATTTTCTTATCAGCTTTATCAGAAAAATCATCGCATGGTTTTTTAAATAATATCAAAGGGACGGCAGACGCTGTCCCTTTATTTCCAAGAGAATTCTGTTATTTGATTTGCAAAATAAAACATTGACATTTAACTCTTTTAGTGTTATCATTCATTTAATAACTGTGACGAAGAGGGCAGAGTCTGAAGCTTTAAGAGAGTCAGCGGATGGTGTGAGCTGACAGCGGATTTCTCAGTTGCCTATGGCTTCCGAGTTGAGTGCCTGAAAGCAAGTAGGGTGCTTCGTTCTACCGCGTTAAGGTGAAGGGCTTGTCAGAGCCTGAAGGTGGCAGTTTTTACTGCAATTTGAGTGGTACCGCGGGTATATTTCCCGTCTCAAAGTTCTTGCTTTGGGACGGTTTTTATTTTAGGAGGTAATATTATGAGCGATTTAAGAATTGAAACAAAGTGCGTTCAGGGTGGTTACACACCGGGCAACGGTGAACCCCGTCAGATTCCGATTATTCAGAGCACAACTTTCAAATATGCTACAAGCGAAGATATGGGTAAGCTTTTTGACCTTGAGGCAGAAGGATATTTCTACACAAGACTTCAGAACCCGACAAACGATGCAGTTGCAAGAAAAATCTGCGAGCTTGAAGGCGGTACAGCAGCAATGCTTACTTCTTCAGGTCAGGCAGCTTCTTTCTACGCTGTTTTTAATATTGCATCTTGTGGTGATCACGTTGTAGCATCTTCAACAATCTACGGCGGAACGTATAACCTCTTCGCAGTCACAATGAAGAGAATGGGTATTGACTTTACTTTCGTTGAGCCCGACTGTTCTGACGAAGAGCTTGAAGCAGCATTCAGACCGAACACAAAGGCTGTTTTCGGTGAGACTATCGCAAACCCTGCACTCAACGTTTTTGATATCGAACGTTTTGCAAATGCAGCACATGCTCACGGTGTCCCTCTTATTATTGACAATACATTTGCAACTCCCGTAAACTGCCGTCCGTTCGAGTGGGGAGCAGACATCGTTACACATTCAACAACAAAGTATATGGACGGTCACGGCGCAGGTGTCGGCGGTTGTATAGTTGATTCAGGTAAGTTTGACTGGACAAAATATCCCGACAAATTCCCGGGTCTCTGCACTCCTGATGACAGCTATCACGGTGTAACATATACAGAGCGTTTCGGTCTCGCAGGAGCATTTATAACAAAGGCAACAGCACAGCTTATGCGTGACTTCGGTTCAATCCAGTCTCCGCAGAACGCATTTCTTCTCAATCTCGGCCTTGAAAGCCTTCATGTAAGAATGGCAAGACATTGCGAAAACGGCCTTGCAGTTGCAAAGTTCCTTCAGTCAAG
>JAGBFD010000101.1 GCA_017936645.1 Clostridia bacterium | reverse complement strand
TTCGATGAATCTGCCGTCACGGGGATACTTTGAATCTGCTACTACTACACGATAGAAAGGAGCTCTCTTTGCACCCATACGACGAAGTCTGATTTTAACCATGATAAATTCCTCCAAAAATAAATAATAAAATAATTTATATATCAATCACGCAAAGTGAATTGTGCGTGTTGAAATCTCAGATATCAAAACCTCTGAACTGCGAAAGATCAGGACGACCTCTTCTGCGTTTCTTACCCTTGCCGTTGAGCTGTTTAAACATCTTCTGCATCTGCTTATGCTGAGAGAGAAGTCTGTTGACATCCTCAACCTGCTGACCGCAACCCTGTGCAATTCTGCGTTTTCTTGACGGATTGATGATATCAGGTCTTTCACGCTCCTGCGGTGTCATTGACTGAATAACAGCCTTGAGTCTGTCAAACTGTCTTTCGTCAATGTCCACATCCTTGATCTTCTTTTCCATACCCGGAATCATTGAAAGTGTGTCCTTTATAGAACCCATCTTCCTGACCTGATCAAGCTGTTCCATAAGATCATTAAGGTCAAACTTATTCTGACGAAGCTTCTTTTCAAGCTCCATAGCCTTCTTCTCATCAAGAGCCTGCTCTGCCTTTTCGATAAGAGAGAGCATATCGCCCATACCGAGAATTCTTGAAGCCATTCGGTCGGGATGGAAAATATCGAGATCTGTAAGCTTTTCACCGATACCGATAAACTTGATCGGCTTGCCCGTAACAGCTCTTGTAGAAAGAGCAGCACCGCCTCGTGTATCACCGTCGAGCTTTGTAAGAACAATACCATCGATTCCCAAAGCGTCATTAAAGCTTGTTGCAACGTTAACTGCATCCTGACCTGTCATTGAGTCAACGACAAGAAGGATTTCGTGAGGCTTGACCTCAGCCTTGACGTTTTTAAGCTCAGTCATAAGCTCTTCGTCAATATGAAGTCGACCTGCAGTATCAAGAAATACGTAATCATAGCCCTGATCTTTAGCAAGTTTTATTGCTTCACGTGCAATTTCCACGGGATTGATCTGTCCCATTTCGAAAACTGGAACGCCGATGCTCTCACCGACAACCTGCAACTGCTTGATAGCAGCCGGACGATAAATGTCACAAGCGACGAGCAACGGACGGTGACCCTCATTCTTGAGTCTCAACGCAATCTTTGCACTGTGAGTAGTCTTACCTGAACCCTGAAGACCGCACATCATAACGACTTTCGGCGGATGATTTGCAACTGCAAGGCGGGATTTCGTACCACCCATAAGTGCTGTAAGCTCTTCATTTACTATTTTAATAACCATCTGTGCAGGTGTAAGACTTTCCATAACCTGCTCACCGACAGCTCTCTGACTAACCTTTTCGGTAAAATCCTTGGCTACCTTGTAGTTAACGTCAGCCTCAAGCAATGCAAGACGAACTTCACGCATCGCACTTCTTACATCAGCTTCCGTCAAGGCACCTTTACTTTTCAGCCTTTGAAACGCGGCTTCAAGTCTGTCTGAAAGGCCCTCAAATGCCATAAGCGGTACCACCTTTTTAAGAGTAATTCTCCGTAAGGAGAGTCTGAGCGATAGCCTTTATCTTGGCTGTGCTGTCATTGACCTCCATGGAGAGTGAATTTTTTCGGTTATATATCGCGATTTCCTCAGCATATTCGATTATTTCACTTAAACCGATTTTCATATTTTCAAAACGGGCAACGAGTCCGAGACGTTCCTCCATCGCTACGAGCTGAGTCTCAGCTCTTTTGATAGCATCGCGAACACCCTGACGTGTGATACCCTCATCTGCGGCAATTTCAGAAAGCGAGAGATCATCGTTGTAGTAGTAGCTGATAAAACTGCGTTGCTTGTCCGTAAGCATATCACCGTAAAAATCAAGCAAGAGAGTTATATCAAGATTCTTACTCACAACAAAAACTCCTTTCAAAAACTGCCTGTAAAGTTTTTTTCTTTACAGGCAGTCATTATACAGTATAGAGTGAATATTGTCAAGCATTTTTTGATATTTTTCTCAGACAGTTTTCCACACGGTTTTGTGGAAAGTACTGTGGAAACTTATTTTCTATCCCCTATATTGTGTGTATATGCAAATTTTCACTCAGTATATGCTCATAAGGTGTGGAAAACTCTGTTGAAAGTGTTTAAAATTTATTTTCAAAATAGTCTTTTGCCATCATTTCAGCTGTTTTTCTCAGGTCTTCAAAACAAGTCTTTTTAATTTCATCAAAATCTTTTCCGTCCTTATCTGTTACATATACCTTCTTTATAGAGGATTTTTTCGGAAGCTCTGTTTTACATCTGCCTGCGACGGCAATTACCGTCGTATCTCCCGACATTTCTGCAACACATGACGGAGCTTTACCCAAAAGTGACTGCTCGTCAAAACATCCTTCTCCCGTTATGACGAGATCAGCGTCCCTGACAAGAGAATCAAATCCCATAGCTTTCAGCACCGCAGGTGCACCTTTGACGAGCTCACCGCCAAGGAAACTGACAAGTGCAAATCCAAGACCGCCTGCCGCACCTGCTCCTTTGAGTGAAGAGTTGTCCGTTCCGATTGTATTTTTCGTAACTTCTGCAAGATTTCTGAGTCCGTCATCGAGAAATTTTACCGTAGGCTCATCCGCACCCTTCTGAGGAGCGAAGACATATGCCGCACCTTCAGCTCCGTAAAGCGGACTGGTAACATCACAGAGCACTTTTATCTTTGCTTCAGAAAGCCGCTTATCTATACCGCTAAGATCAATTTTTCTGACAGCAGAAAGTCCTGCACCGTTGAGAGTGACTTCGTTTGAGTCAGTATCAAAGAACTTTACACCGAGCGCTGCCGAACAACCGATACCACCGTCATTGGTTGCACTTCCGCCTATACCTATCAGAATATTCTTACAGCCTCTGTCAAGTGCGGCCTTTATAAGCTGCCCTGTACCGTAGGTCGTGGTGAGCATAGGATTCTTGTTTTCTCCAACCAAAGGCAATCCGCTTGCTGCCGCCATTTCTATGACTGCAGTACCGTCGGGTAAAATTCCGAAAAACGACTCAATATCGTTAAAATAAGGATCCTTTACCGTTACCGCAACCTTTTCACCACCGTTGAAAAGAAGTGCATCGACAGTTCCTTCTCCACCGTCGGCAATCGGCAGACATCTGATATCAAGAGAAGAATCTAAAGACAGAAATTCCTTTTTAATTACTTCACACACTTCAATCGCAGTCATGGTCCCTTTGAACGAATCAGGTGCAATAATAACCATAGTATCACACCTCATTTCATTATTTCGAGAAGCTCATCAACCTGAGATTTCTCCGTTGCCCAACTTGTTGCAAGGCGGATCACGGTTTTATCTCCGAGCTTTTCCCAAAAACTGTACCCTATCTTATCCTTTACCGACTCAAGTTTATCATCGGTCAAAACAATGAACTGTTGATTTGTAGGTGATTCGAGAAAAAACTCATACCCGAGTTTTTTCAGTCCGTCACGCAGATACATCGCCGTTTCAACTGCATTTGATGCAAGTTTATAGTAAAGTCCGTCATCAAACAGAGTATCAAACTGAACTCCGGCAACCCACCCCTTTGCCAGAAGAGCACCGTGACGTTTGATCTGGGTGAAAATTTTTCTGACTTTTGTCGGTTCAGGGATGACCAGTGCCTCACCCAACATCGCACCGACTTTCGTTCCGCCGATGTAAAAAGCATCCGTTACCTTTGCAAGAAAAGCAAGATCAACATCACATCCTTCAGCCATAAGACCGTAGCCCAACCTTGCTCCGTCTATATAAAGCTTCAGCGAAAACTCATTACACACCTCTCGCAAGGAAAGAAGTTCTTCTTTTGAGTAAACTGTGCCGTACTCAGTAGGAAACGAAATATAAACCAAAGCAGGTTGTGCCATATGTTCATACGTTTCATCAGCAGTAACAGTTTTCATATATCCTTCAAGTTCCCGTGCACTTAGCTTTCCGTTGTCCCCTGCCAACGCAATCACCTTATGACCACAGGCTTCAATCGCTCCCGCTTCGTGAACCGCAATATGTCCCGTCGAAGCACAGACAACTGCTTCGTAAGGCTCAATCAATGCATCAATCGCAACCCTGTTGGTCTGTGTTCCCCCTACAAGAAACTTTACCACAGCATTTTCAGCATTGCATTCCTTCCTGATTTTCTTCACCGCTGAATCGGAATAAATGTCGAAACCATAACTTGTGTTTTTTTCAAAATTTATCTGCACAAACTTTTCAAGAATTTTCGGATGAGCAGTTTCCATATAATCGCTGTCAAAACGTAGCATATAAATCCTCCTAAAGAAAAAGGGACGTATCAACGCCCCGTAAATCAAAGTTCAAAATCTTCTTTTGTGAAACCACCCGCTGTCGGCTGACGTTTAGGTACTCTCTTCAAAGGGTCATACTTAAAACTGCGACAGCTCGAATCAAGCTGTCTTATACCCGTCTTCACGCAAAGCACACTTTCTCCGTCAGGTGAAAGTATACCGTGAGCACAAATACGGCAAGCTTCTTTTTCCTGCAGTTTTAAAACGCTTTTTCTCATTTCAACCATCCTTTGAAAGCTTTTCATTATGATTATTATATCATATCATATATCTACTTTCAAGTATCCGTATGCTACTCTTACACTCGAAAAAATATTCATTTTTTTGCATTTTTATAACAAATTTGGTTACTATGTATAAAAAAATATCATTTTTTAGTGCATTTTTATACCGTATCGGGATGTAAATAACACATCAAATTCGATATAATTATACCAAGAGGTTGATTTTTATGAAGTTGAAAGAACTCCGCAAAAGTCGCAACATTTCCCAGTTAAAATTGGCAATGGAATTGAATATGAATCAGAACACTATCAGCAGATACGAAACCGGGGAGCGTGAAGCCGGATACGCTGAGCTTATTGCGCTTGCCGACTATTTCAATGTGTCAATTGACTACCTTTTAGAAAGAACATCTAACCCCGAAATTAACAGATAACGGTGAAGCTATGCTTCGCCGTTATTTGTTTTTATCCTTTTAAAAGACATATCTGCAATCAACATCATTGCCAGTAAAATCATCGATACTGCCGCAGGAATCGAAACAGAATACAGTTCAGGCATAATCTGTGACGACGATGAAAAAACATCCGTTTCGCAAGGGAAAATACGAAAAAGAAAGTCTGCAATCGTAGCCGACAAAGCTCCGTGCATAAGCCTTGAAAGAAGAAAATGAAGATATTTTACGCCCGTTGCTCTTATGTACGGCAAGAGCTGACAATGGACGGACAAGCCCGACCATCCCATTATCAATGCCTGTATACTCATCGGGTATATGGCCGCCGCGTCCATGCACCCTCCCGTAACTTCAAACAAACTCTTTATCCATACTGTTTTTTCTTTCACTATCGGTAAACTGTCCACAATCGGTCCGACACAGGAAAATATAAGTATCCAGGCACAAATTCCGAGAGTTGCATTCATCGCTTCAGTTACACTTTTTGAAATCACCTTTGCATCAAAGGTGATATTTTTTTGTTTTATTTGAGGTGAACTGCTATCAAAAAAGCGTGATACTATGCCCATAATCAAAGCGGATACAACCAATGACACATACAGTATAATACCTGCTTTTCTGCTTGAAAAGATCACCGTACCTACTGTACCGATCACAAAGGCAGGACCTGAATTGACACAGAAAAGCATCATCCTTTTACCCTGATTACAGCTTATATCTCCGTTTTCAAGTAACTGTGCTGTCATTTTAGCCCCGACAGGATACCCTCCTGCCATACTCATCAGGACAGCACATCCCGCACACCCCGGAAGTCTGAAAAGTGCTTTCGTGACAGGCGCAAGAGCATTACCTATGACCTCGCTGAGCTTTGAACGTACAAGAAAATCCGACAGCACCATAAACGGAAATAAAGCAGGGATAACTGCCGTCTCACAGACCTTCAGTCCGTTGCTTACGCCATTCACTATGCATTGCGGATCAAAGAAAAACACAACAAGAAATCCTGCTACCGCAATGATACAAAAAATAGTCCTTCCTTTGTAATTATTCACACAAATCACCCGTAGATATATATGAGAGGATATCACGATGATATGATAGGAGGTACTTATGTCTTTTTCACATTTTCAACAACAACGTACTCCTCTGTCACATCGCATATGCGACATGCTGGAGCTTGATGAGGACATATGCAGAAAATGCGGTTACATCGAAATTATTTCAAACTATTGTGCTTTAGTCGATGGGTGCACGGGAATTCTTGAATACGATGACTCATGTGTAAAACTGAGCATAGGTAAAAAATCCGTATGCTTTCACGGCAATTCATTGACTATAAAGTCGCTGTCTATGGAACAGGCTATGGTCGAAGGTATTATACTGCATATGGAGTTTTGCTGATGATTTCCAAAGATATAGTAAATCTCATTTTCGGCTACGTTGAATTTACTGCAGAAAACGGTTTTCCCGAAAGATTTATAAACTCTTGCAATATTGTCAATATACCTCTTTGGGATATAACTAAAAATGAAAACGGTCTTTGTGCCAAAACAACCGTAAAGGGGTACAAAAAAATCCGCAATTGTGCAAAAACAGCCTCTATGACTACACGGATCACTAAAAAATCAGGTTTGCCGTTCCTTTTGAATAAATGTCTCAGGAGAAAAAGTCTTATCGCAGGGTTTGCCGTAATGACTCTTGTGCTGATTTTTCTTTCAGGACACGTATGGGTCATAGAAGTCAACGGCAACGAAAATATAACCGACAGCGAAGTAATAGAAGCTTTTGAAAACTCAGGTCTTACCGTCGGAAGCAGGATAAGCAGTCTTCGACTGCCGCAGATCGAAAGTGCCGCTATGCTCAAGCTCGGAAATGCTTCGTGGGCGGGAGTAAACATAAAGGGCTGTACAGCTTACATAAATGTGCGTGAACTCAAAAAAATCCCTGAAATAGAAACACACAGCGGGACATCAAATATCGTGGCCTCAAAAGACGGTCAGATATCTGTCCTGGAGGTTTACCGTGGCTCTTCCGCAGTAAAAGTCGGGCAACCCGTACTCAAAGGTGAACTGCTGATAAGCGGTATCTCTGAAAGCCGTCTGCAGACAAATCTTTTTACCGACGCTCACGGCTATGCGGTGGCAAAAACCAACATTACAGTCACATCCTCTACTGACAGGAAAATCATTGAATATATTCCCTCTTCCAAGAAAATACATTCAGTTTACTTTCTCGGACTTGAAATTCTTCCCGACCGTCAGAAAGATAGTGAATGCTACGAGCACCGTTCACGTATGGTTGTAAACGGAAAGACTCTGCCATTTGGTATCAACTATCGTCTTTACACCTCTTATGAGAAAAAAGAAAAAACCATGAGTGAAGCACAGGCTAAACTCATGGCTCTTAACGAATATGCACTTAAGAGTTACTATGAAACTCAACACGCACAGATCATTGAGCAGGAAGTAACTATGACTGAGCATACAGATCATATTGAAATAACAGGTAAATACTTCTGTTATGAAAATATAGGTAAGAGTGTCAGCTTTGACGTAGATGAAACCGAAGAGGCAGAATCCTTATCAGACGAATAATCCTGAGTATTTACGGCTCGATGCCATTGAAAAAGTATCTTCAGCAGATACTATGATATGGTCTGCAAGATTGACTCCGATCGCTCTTAAAACAGGAATGAGATTTTTGGTCGTATCCACATCCGCACTTGACGGCACTGCAAATCCGTTAGGGTGATTGTGTGAAAGGATCACGTTTGCAGAATCAAATCTGACAACCGTCTCCACAACCATACGGGTATCAAGATATGCACTGTCCGGTGAACCGTCGCAGATTTTTACACAGTGCTGAATCTTACCCTTTGAATCAAGGCACAGAAGGTATACTTTTTCCTTACTCTCTCCTGCATACTTCATAGACAGAAACTCCGAAAAAGATAACTCCTCTGCCGATGCGGCAGTACTCTGCAACTTTTTATCATTATAAATCACAGCGATATCGTGTATAAGACTGATGAGTGCTGCTGCATTTTCGCCTATTCCGTCAACCCGCATAAGCTCTTCGACAGGTGCCTCAAGAATTCCGCTCAGATCACCGAATCTTTCTATAAGCTCGTGGGCGATATCATTTGTATCCTTGAACGGAATACCGAAAAACAGCAGGAACTCCACTATATTGTGTTCCGCCATAGAATCTATGCCTTCTTTAAAGTATCTTGTACGGACACGTTGTCTGTGATCCTTGTGAATATTTTTCTTCTCCATAATTCAAAATTCCTTTTAAATTATTATTCTCTCGTTGACTACAATTGTGATTATATGTTAAAATCTTTTCGTATTCAGGAAATTCCTGAAGTATATGGCGAAAGGATGATTATATGCCGATTTCATTCGACAAAGAACGAAAAATTTTTAAAATTGACTCACTTGATTCAACCTATGCTATCGGTGTTTTTGAAGGCAATTTTCTTGTCCACCTTTATTATGGCAAAAAAATCCCCGACACTAACCTGATTTCGACAGCATTCAGAGGCGGTTTCGCTTCTATATCACCGTTGACAGCATCTACTGCTGACAATCCTTATTTTTCTCCCGATATTCAGCCTATGGCTTACTCATGCAACGGAAGCGGCGACTTCCGCCTTGCAGCTCTTTCGATAAAAGACAGCGAAGGCAGAGCTACTACTGACATCCGCTATGTTGATCACAGGATTTACAGCGGCAAGCCGAAGCTCAAGGGACTTCCTGCTACATACTGTAACTCTGACGATGAGGCTGATACACTTGAAATCATCGCTCTTGATAAATTTACGGGAGCTAAAGTTACTCTCTGCTACACCGCTTTTAAAAATCATAGCATAATTACGCAAAGTGTCAAGATAGAAAACACAGGATCTGAGGCTTTTGACATTGAAAAAATTGCAAGCTGCTGTGTTAATTTCCCGTCAATGAGCTATAATATGGTTCATCTCTATGGCACATGGGCAAGAGAAAGAACCGTAACAACACATCACCTCGTTCACGGAATTCAGTCCGTTGCAAGCAAAAGAGGCTCTTCAAGCCACAACCATAACCCGTTTGTCGCTCTCGTTGACGATAAGGGGGGCGAAGACTACGGTGATGCATTCGGTTTTAACCTCGTTTACAGCGGAAACTTTGCAATCGACATCGAAACAGATTATATGGACTGTACCCGTCTTGTTATGGGTATCAACCCTATTGACTTCAATTGGTATCTTGAACCCGGCGAAGAGTTCCAGTCCCCTGAGGCTGTAATGGCTTACTCTGCGGACGGTCTTGGCGGAATGAGCCGCACATTCCACGATTTCTACAATAACAATCTCCTCCGCGGTACATGGAAAAACAAAAAGAGACCTCTTCTCATCAACAGCTGGGAGGGTTCAGGTTTCGACTTTGATGACGAAACTCTCGTACGCTACGCAAAGCAGGCAAAGGAACTCGGATGTGAGCTTCTCGTTATGGATGACGGCTGGTTCGGCGTACGTAACTGTGATGACTCCTCTCTCGGTGACTGGTACGTCAACGAAGACAAACTCAACGGCCCCCTTTCAAAGCTCATAGAAAGAGTCAATGCAGAGGGAATGGAATTCGGCATCTGGTACGAGCCTGAAATGATTTCACCTGACTCTGATATTTACAGGGCACATCCCGACTGGTGCGTTCACGTTGAGGGCAGAGACATCTCACCTGCAAGACAGCAGTATGTCATCGATATGACACGTCAGGACGTGCGTGACAACATTTTCAATCAGATGTACGACGTACTTTCCAAAAACAATATCGCATACCTCAAGTGGGACTACAACCGTCCGATCTCTGAACCTGCTTCAATGGGACTTGACAAAAAGCATCAGAAGGAATTCTTCCACAGATTCATCCTCGGCACATACGAGCTTATGGACAGAATCACATCTGCTTTCCCGGACATCCTCTTTGAAAGCTGCTCAGGCGGCGGCGGACGCTATGATCCCGGTATGCTCTACTATATGCCGCAGACATGGGCTTCTGATAACACCGATCCTATTGAAAGACTCAGAATTCAGTTCGGCACATCTATGTGCTACCCTGCATCAAGTATGGGTGCTCACGTTTCCGCTTCAAACCGCGCTGGTCTTGAAGCAAAAGCGGCTGTCGCTCTCTGGGGCACATTCGGCTATGAGCTTGATCCCAAGCATCTTAGCGATGAGGACAAGGAAATCGTCAAGAAGACATCAGCCCTCTACCATAAATATTATGACCTCACTCACAATGGTGACCTTTACAGAATAATCGCTCCCACAGAAGACGAATTCAAGTGTGCATGGTCATTTGTTGCGAAGGATAAGAGCAAAGCACTTCTTACCGTTATCATCAAAAACCGCACACCGCACACATTCCTCAACGTCCGTCTTAAAGGATTGGACGAGAACAAAATGTATGTCAATGAATCTAACGGAGAAATCTATTCAGGTGCATTGCTTATGAATGCAGGTGTCAACCTTTCTGTCGGAGGCGACTTTGACGGTGGCACAAACTTTATGGTTCATTTCAAAGAAGCATAAATATAAAAATAAGACCGAGGCTTTGAAACCTCGGTCTTTATCTTTTCAATTAATATGAGTATGATGACTGATTAGCCTGCTGTGCAAGAAGATTTGCAATGTGCTTATTCATCTTTTTCTCAACATACTCTGCACGGCGCGGACCAATGCTTGTTTCGTAAGTATCAGACTCAAAGAGTTCTGTGAGCTCTGCTTCGAGATCTTTCTTTGCAAGAGTCTTTCTGATCATTGAGTCGTAGTAGTCACCGTCATCACCTACAAAGTACATTACGTGATAACCGTAGTCTGTTTCAACGATATCTGTGTCGCCCGGCTTACGGCTTTCATCGAAGCACCAATCATTGAATTCAGCAACCATCTGACCCGGACGTACGCTTTCGTAAAGACCGCCTGACTGTGCAGAACCTGTATCTTCTGTGTGCTCTGTAGCAAGAGCGCCGAAGCTTTCTGCAGTCTTACTGCCCTCGTTCCACTCTTTGAGAACTGCCTCTGCATCCTTCTTCTTCTGTGCAATTTCTTCTTCTGTGAGAGCTGCACCCGTAGTCATATCTGTGTTTACGAAGAGGATGTGGCGGACACTTATCGTACCAACCTGATGCGGAGCAGCTGTAAGAAGCACTACAAAATATGTCTTACCGTCTGTAGAAGTGAACATATTCTTAGAACCGACTTTTGTATCCGCCTTGAAAGCCCACTCTGCAAAATCTTTTGAAATATTTGTAAGTTCAGACTTGAGTCTGTTTGCCATCTTTGTAGATACGTCACCGTCGTAACCTTCAGTATCCTTGTTAAGCTCAGTTGCTTTTGCGATGAATGATGCTTCGTCAGTAACTGCAGCAAGGAAATCATCTGCATCCTTCTTTACCTTTGCATCTGCTTCTTCCTGACGCTTCTTGAGTGCTGCATCTGCCTCACCTGCTTCAGCCTGAAGTGTAGCTGATGCAAACTCATAGATACGGAAGTCTACCATGTCGTAAGCTGACTTATCCTTATTGTACTCAGCATCGATATCAGCCTGCGGATATTCTGCAGCAAGCTGCTTTATTCTGTGATCCTCAAACTTCTCAGCGATAATTTCCTTCTCCACAATCTTGCGAAGGAAGCTTTCATTCATGTACTCACCGAAGCTTCTGCGAAGGTAAGCATTAAGAGAGTACTTCGGACCCTGCTGACCGTCAGCTGAAGTCTGACCCTCAGCCTGCTTACGGAAGTTTTCTACAATCTGGTCAATCTGCTTCTCTTCTTCTTCTGAAAGAGTTGCTATACCAAGCTTCTTAGCCTCTTCGTAGTAAATTGTAAACTGCTTGATACGGTCAAGAGCCTGTAAACGGATAAACTCAACCCATGAGATCGGATTGCCCTCTGCATCCTCTGCAGTAGTAGTCTGATCCTCAGGAGAAAGAGAAGGATCGAAGCCGTAATTATTGCCTGTAGAGTAACTGTTTGATGCGTCACTTACAAGAGCGTTGTATGTTATCCAGTAGTTGTACTCATACTCAGCCATAGCGAAATTGCTTGCACCGGACTTACCGCTGGGGATAACTCTGTCCCAGACACCGTAGTAGTTAAGAATTCCACCTACAGCACCTAATGCGATAACTGCAGCGAGAACGATTGCAACGACTCTCTTGGCAATCTTCTTTGTAGCATTTTTCTTATGCATATCCTTTGCATTTTTCTTGGCTGCTTCAGCGATACGGGCTTTACGCTCGTCACGGTACTGCTCAGCCTTTGACTTTTCAATAGCCATAACTTTCATCCTTTACATATGTTTTCGCCGCAAGATACGGCATAACATATGTATTTTAAACTATTTAAAAGATTTTTACAAGAGTAAATACTGATTTTTTTCTCCATATCTGCTCAATTTACAATTTCTTCACAAAAAATAAGACCCCGGAATTAACCGAGGTCTTAAAAAATTCAGAAATTATACGTTTTCTTTGCCGTATTTCTTCACCATAACAAGCTTTGTGAGGAAAAGGAATACAACTACAACTGCGACGCCTACCGGAAGCACGATTGCAGCGTTCTGTACGAAACCTGCGAGGATGTACATTACAAATGAAATCGCAGCAACTGAAATTGCATACGGGAGCTGAGTTGAAACGTGGTTGAGATGGTTACACTGACCGCCTGCTGATGACATGATTGTTGTATCAGAGATCGGTGAGCAGTGGTCACCGCAGACTGAACCTGCAAGACAAGCTGACATAGCGATGATCTGAAGAGGATCGCCTGCTTTGAAGATTGTCATAACGATCGGGATAAGGATACCGAATGTACCCCATGATGTACCTGTTGCAAAAGAAATAAAGCAAGCAACGAGGAATACGATAGCAGGAATAAAGCTTGCAAGGCTGTCAGGTACATTGCTCATAACTTCATTAACAAACGGTTTTGCACCGAGCACACCTGTCATATTCTTAAGAGCTGTTGCGAATGTAAGGATAAGGATAGCGGGAACCATTGCGATGAATCCCTTGGGAATAGCACCCATAGCTTCCTTGAATGTAACAACCTTACGGATGCAGAAGTATGCAATTGCAAATACAAGAGCGATAAGGCTGCCCCAGGGAAGACCGACTGTCGCATCTGTATTGGAGAAAGCGTTTATAATGTTTTCAATATTAAGCATACCACCTTTGCCAAAAAGAGCAACTGCAAAAGCGACAATGCTATCAAAGAAACTACCGTCTACTGACTGTGCTTTGGAGAATGCCCCTGCAAAGCCTACACCGTTGTAAATACCACCGTTGTAAGCAAGAGCAAATATACAAGTGCCGATAAGAACAAGGATAGGAAGAATAATATCAATAACCTTGCCCTTTTCAGAATGTCCTTCGTCAGCGACTTCAGCTTTATCGCCTGAAGTGTAAAGGTCACCCTTAAGCTTAGCATTAACTTCGTGAATTCTCATCGGACCGTAATCAAACTTCATAAGGCTGATTATAACGATAAAAACAAGTGTGAGAAGTGAATAGAAGTTGTAAGGAATTGCACGTACAAAAAGGAGAAGACCCTGTCCCTCAGGAGCGTAAGAAGCAACTGCTGCTGCCCATGAAGAAATGGGAGCGATCATGCAGATAGGAGCTGCCGTAGCGTCGATGAGGTAAGAAAGCTTCGCACGGGAAACCTTCTTGCTGTCAGTAACGGGACGCATAACAGAACCTACCGTAAGACAGTTGAAATAGTCGTCGATGAAAATAAGAACACCGAGAACAAATGTAGCAAGCATTACACCGACTCTTGACTTGATGTGCTTTTCAGCCCATGTGCCAAAAGCAGCCGAACCGCCTGATTTGTTGATAAGAGCAACGATAACACCGAGAACAACAAGGAAAATAAAGATACCTGCTGTACCTGAAACTGCATCCATAAGACCTGTTCCCGTAATAAGATCCATCGTTCCGGTAAACTTGAAGTCTGAGCCGAGAATTGCACCGGCAACGATACCGATGAACAATGAGCTGTAAACTTCCTTTGTGATAAGAGCAAGACCGATAGCGATAACAGGAGGAACAAGTGCCCACCATGACGCTGTTACCTGTCCTTCTCCGCCGCAGGTTTCGCAGGCTGCTTCTTCAACAAGACCTGCACCGCCGCAATCAACACAGGCTGCTGTTGCAAGATGACCGCCGTTAAACGCGGCAAATACAAGAAGAGCAACAATTGCTAATGCGACTACTGCCAAGACAATCTTCTTTGTTTTTGACATAGTATAAACCCTCCATTAAATTTTGAAGAAAGTGATACACATACGCATCAGATTTCTTATTACGGAAATTCTATCATCTGTGAGTGTAAAAGTCAATGTTTTTCGACATTTTACGCCAAGACTTCACTATTCATCCGCCTGAAGAATTTCACCTTTTTTGTTCCATCTGACTTCATCGGCTTTATAATATTCGTTGGATTTATCATCTTTGTAAATTCCGTCTGACCCTGTATCGGTAAAGCATTCCTTGTAGTCAAAGACGATGCATCCGTTTTTATCCACATAAGCATCCTCGGCATCATTCATCATCCTGCCGCAGATAAAGTACATCTTTTTGTCAGCTGTCTCACACAGAAGATATTCGTTACCCTCTCTGTCATAGTAAATCACGCTCTCTGACGAGCTGTATGAATTACCGAGACGGTCGTAGTAAGTCTTATCCTCAGCCGAATCAATAAATATAACAGAAAAAATCACCTCGACAGCGACAAATGCAGCTATAAGAGCCGTAATCTTCAGACCTTTTTTATCTGTTTCTTTTGTAATCATTTTCTTGATAATCAACGGTAATGTGATGATATCAATTACAAGCATTATCGCTATAACAATGTACGGATTCATAAAATCACCTCACTATGATACTTTCAAAAAATGTTTTTCCGTCACACTCAAACGGTGTTTCAAGATAATCTGCAACCGTGGCAGCAATATCCGCAAAACTCTCACGTGTACCAAGGTTTACAGGTCGGATATTTTTACCGTAAACGATAAGCGGAGTGTATTCGCGTGTATGGTCAGTATGGCTGTCACCCGGATCGCATCCGTGATCTGCCGTAATCATCAGCACGTCATCGTCTCTCATTTTTTCGATAAAAAGAGGCAGCCACTCATCAAATTCTGCAAAAGCCTTTGCGTAACCGTCAATATTCTGACGGTGACCGTAAAGCATATCGTAGTCTACAAGGTTTACAAAGCAAAGCCCTTCAAAATTCTTTTCGACAGCGTCAAGGGTTTTGTTCATTCCGTCTTTATTTGACGAGGTAAATACATATTCACTTATACCCTTGCCTGCGAAAATATCGTAAATCTTTCCGACTGCATAGACACTCTTCCCGCTTTTTTCAACTGCATCGAGCAGAGTTTCCTTTGGCGGTTCAAGTGAAAAATCGTGACGGTTTGCAGTTCGTCTGAATTCGGGATAATTACCCTCAAACGGTCGTGCAATTACTCTTCCCACGGCATTGTCACCGCACAGGATTTCACGTGCTGTCCTGCAATACTCATAAAGTTCCACAGGCGGAATAACACTTTCATGTGCCGCAATCTGAAAAACGCTGTCTGCAGAAGTGTAAACGATAAGATCTCCCGTTTCGACGTGCTGTTTTCCGTAGTCACGGATAACGTCAGTACCCGAATACGGTTTGTTGCAGATTACCCCTCTGCCTGTACGACGTGAAAATTCATCAAGAATATCCTGCGGAAATCCGTCCGGATAAACAGGAAGAGGCTTTTCAGACACTACTCCCGATATTTCCCAATGGCCGATGGTTGTGTCCTTTCCTCTTGACTTTTCAGTCATTCGTGCTACGGCTGCAAAAGGCTTTTCGGTCTGTGCAAGATAATTGATACCGTCAATGTTACCTATTCCGAGCTTCATCAGATTTTCCGCAGAGAAAAACGGAGAATGAGATATTCTTTTTAAGGTGTTGCAGTTTTCATCACCAAAATCAGCACAGTCAGGCATTTCACCCACCCCGCACGAATCAAGAACGATAAGAAAAACCCTTTTCATTTCACACCTCGCAACTGTTACTGAAATAATTATATTTTCACCCGGATAAAATGTCAACTTTAAAATAAAGGGATTTATAAAATCGGGTTTGTGGAGTTCTTTGATTTCGCACAATCTAACTCTGTGTGTGTAGGGACCGGCCTCCCGGACGGTCCGCAGATTCTGCTGTATTAACGGACGGTCGAGGACGCCCGT
>JAGBFD010000100.1 GCA_017936645.1 Clostridia bacterium | reverse complement strand
GATGTTATTGTTCAAGCCATTCACTACTTTAATTACATCAAACCTTTGCGTAAACTGAATAGAAAAACGCCAGTCCAATACAGGATTGAACTGGCTGCTTAACTTATTCTTTTTTGTGTCTACAAAGTATTGACTATTTCATTGGTTTTCCAACACGGATTTTAATTTATTCTGCTGATTCAGGTGCTTCTTCACTTTCTGAAGGTGCATCTGTTTTTATTTCATCGACGGTTTCCATTACCTCGTGCGGCTCATCCTCAGGTTCAAGTGTACCCTCCATAAGCTTTCTGAATTTCTCACCGTCTATCTTTTCGTGTTTCACGAGATACTCTGCAAGTGCATCAAGCTCTGCTCTGTGCTTAGTAAGAATTTCTTCAGTCTGCTTATAAGCATTTGTAATGACATTCTTGATCTCTTCGTCAATAGCCATAGCCGTAGCCTCAGAATAGTTCTTCGAATGACCGTAATCTCTGCCGAGGAATACCTGCTCATTATGTCCCGCATAGCATACAGGGCCAAGGCTGTCGCTCATACCGTACTTTGTAATCATCTTACGTGCAACTTCGGTAGCTCTTTCGATATCATTAGAAGCACCCGTAGAAACATCACCGCGTACAATCTGCTCTGCAACACGTCCGCCGAGAAGAGAAACAAGCTCTTCAAGCATTTCACTCTTGTACTTGTAAGTCTTATCCTCTGTAGGGATATAAAGAGTATATCCGCCTGCCATTCCTCGCGGAATGATAGATACTTCGTGTACCGGATCCTGAGTTTCAAGGTAATAGCTTGCGACAGCGTGACCTGCTTCGTGGAATGCTGTCATACGTTTTTCCTTTTCGCTCATTTTATGAGATTTCTTTTCAGTACCTATGACTACTTTTCTGGTAGCCTCTTCGATTTCAGCCATTGTGATAGCTTTCTTGTTACGTCTTGCGGCAAGGAGTGCTGCTTCATTGAGAAGGTTTTCAAGGTCTGCACCTACGAAGCCTACAGTAGAGTTAGCGATAACCTTGAGGTCAACATCGGGAGCAAACGGCTTACCCTTTGAATGAACCTTGAGAATTTCCTCTCTGCCCTTTGCATCAGGATAACCGACCGTTACCTGACGGTCAAATCTGCCCGGTCGGAGAAGTGCAGGGTCAAGGATATCCGGACGGTTTGTCGCAGCGATGATGATAACACCTTCGTTTTTACCGAATCCGTCCATCTCTACGAGGAGCTGATTGAGTGTCTGCTCTCTTTCGTCGTGTCCGCCGCCCATACCTGCACCACGCTGACGGCCAACGGCATCGATCTCGTCAATGAATATTACCGAAGGTGACTCCTTTTTCGCCTGATTAAAAAGATCACGTACTCTCGAAGCACCAACACCGACATACATTTCAACAAAATCTGAACCTGAAATTGAGAAAAACGGAACATCAGCTTCACCTGCAACAGCTCTTGCAAGAAGGGTTTTACCTGTACCCGGAGGGCCTACAAGAAGTACGCCCTTAGGAATTCTCGCACCGAGAGTGTTGAACTTTTGGGGACTCTTGAGGAAATCAACCATTTCACTGAGTTCTTCCTTTTCCTCGTCGGCACCTGCTACCTGATCAAATGTCGTTTTGTTTTTCTCATCCTTCTGCTTTCTTGCATTTATCTTGCCGAAGTTGAGAGTTCTGTTCATATCACCGCTTGCGGAGTTCATCTTTCTCATCATAAAGATGAAAAGAAGCACAAGCAGACCCATAGTAAGAAGTGACGGCAGGAGATTTACAATCCATGAGCCCGCTGAACCCGAGATAAACTCGTATTCAATCATATCTTCCTTGCTTTCAGCTTCCTTGTTATGCTCACGGATGATATCATTAACATCACTGACAAAGATATTTACATTCGGAACGGTATACTCTTTGACCTTTTTATCTTCGCCCGTAAGTGTATACTTAAGCTTACCGCTGCTGAGATTCAGTGTAAACTTGTCGATTTTACCCTCATCAAAGTACTGTACTATCTGATAATACTCGACCTTTTCTGCACCTCTTGTGCTGTTTTTGCTTGCAAAGGTAACAGCACTGAACATTATCAGCGGGATAAGAACATACGGAAGAAAAGTAAGGAAACGATTATGCTTCTTACCCTTATTTTTGTTGTCTGGTTTTTTGTTCAAATGATTCACTCCTGTATCGAATTACACTTCTGTAATATATTCAATTAAAAGTACATTTACTGTTTTTTCAGTAATTTTCGCTCTGTCCGTACAGCCGAGGTTTTCCACCCAGAGAATGCCCTCATCATCCGCCAGGACAGCCAGATTATTTCTGCCTTCAAGATGTTTTTCATTAAAAATCTTTTTAAGCGTTTTGGTACATGAGCTTCCTGCAAGTCGTAATCTGTCACCCGCGCGCCTGTTACGAATAACGCAACCGCCCACGACAGTATCGTAGTCTAACACTTTATTGTGAACAAATTGTTTCGGCGGTAAATCGTTTTTGTTAAAAACAGTTGCTTTAATTTTTCTGTTTTTCAAAGAAACCTCAAGTGTGGAAAAATCATACTCCCATTCCTCAGCAGTTTCTTTCTGCGGGTTGATGTATAAAACTGAATTTTTAACTTTGACTACGGTGTCACCTATTATCTGCACAGTACCGCCTTCAAGGATATCTTCAACCATTTTCAGGTGAATGAGCTCGGGATTCAGACCCGTCTGAGTTTTTATTATATGAGCTATGACTCTTTTTCTGACTGACGTATGCTGCCGTGAAATCAATTCAGCATCATAGCCATTTGCTTTTTCGGCTTCAGACACGATCTCTGCGGTTAACCGTTCAAAATATTCCTCATCCTCACTCGCACAGTTTATAAGTCTCTGAAAAGCCTGTTCGAGTGAAGGATTGAGCTTTCTGAGCTCAGGTATGACATTAAGCCGTATCCTGTTTCTTGAATACAAGTCATCAAAATTGGTATCGTCTGTCACAAACGGAATTGAATTATCTCTGCAGTAATCTTCAATTTCGGAACGCGTACAGTCAATGAGAGGACGTATTATATTGCCTCGGACGGCAGGTATCGAACACAATCCCTTTACTGAAGAACCTCTTACTTCATTGAGAAGAAGAGTTTCGCACCTGTCGCTGAGAGTGTGTGCCGTAGCTGTAAGACAGTCACCTAAAGACGCAAAAGACTTATACCTTAACCGTCTGCCGCATTCCTCAAGTCCGATGCCCTGTTTTTTTGCGACAGCAGGAACGTCGTAGGAAAACAGGTGAAGCTTTATGCCGAGCTTTTCGCAATAGCTCTTAACAAAATCCTCGTCACGTTTCGCCGCATCGCCTCTGATGCCGTGATTCACGTGACAGGCTTCAAGAGTCAGACCGTACTCGTCACGGAGTCGATAAAGCACCGTAAGCAATGCCATTGAATCTGCACCGCCCGACAGGGCAACAACCACCCTTTTCCCTTCGGGGTGCATGGAGTATTTTTCAAGAGCTGACTTAACCTTACATATCATTTCTGAGTTTCTCCAACGCCATAAACAAGGTGTAGTCGCCGTCCCATATCATCTCAACGGTATCTGTTCTTCCGTGACGGTTCTTAGCAACTATGACCTCAGCTCTGTTGGCAAGTTCCTGCTTATTCTCTTCATCGTCGTTATCATCTTTTTCGCTCGAATAATAATCAGGTCTGTAAAGCATCATAACGATATCGGCATCCTGCTCGATAGAACCTGATTCACGAAGGTCTGCAAGCTGCGGACGGTGTGAGCCTCCTCTTCCTTCAGTACCTCGGGAAAGCTGGGCACAGCATATCACGGGAATCGCAAGGTCTTTCGCCATAAGCTTGAGCTCACGGGTAATCTCACTGACCGCCTGAACACGGTTTTCCGTTCTTCCTGCGGGTCGGATAAGTCCGAGATAGTCAACAATTACACATTCCACACCCTTCAGGCGACGGATACGTGCCTTCATTTCAGGGACAGTAATGGAGCTCGTATCATCAAAATACAACTCAACATTACTCAAAGCATTGGTAGCCATACCGAGACGCTGCCAGTCCTCAGCATCAAGCTCGCCCGTTCTCATTTTAGCTGAGTTTACACGTGCCTCCGTAGCAAGCACACGCATCGCAAGCTGTTCTTTGGTCATTTCAAGAGAGAACATAAGCACTCTTCTCTTACCTATAACAGCGACGTTTCTTGCAAGGTTAAGAGCAAAGCTCGTCTTACCCATGGCAGGACGTGCACCTATGAGAATAAGGTCAGACTTATGAAGACCTGTAAGTACATTGTCGAGATCCGCATAACCCGTAGGATAACCTTTATAAAGATCCTTGTCAGGTGAAGTCAGGTGCTGAAGAGTGGTATAGACATCGCTGATAATGATATCGCCTATCTTTGACGGTGCGTTTGTCTTTCTTCCCTGTCTGATGTTATAAATTTTCTGCTCTGCAGCCTCAAGAAGCTCGTCTGCCGTCTGCTCCTGTGAAGATGCGGCATCGATAGTTTCTTTTGATGCGTTTATGAGTGAACGTATGTAAAATTTTTCTTTGACAATTTTCGCATAGGACTCTACATTTGCCGTAGAAGGCACAACCTGTGCAAGCTGGAACAGATAGTTCTTACCTGCCGCAGTATCATAGACTTTATCCTTCACGAGCATATCGAGTATGATAAGCGGATCTATCTTACCGCCTGTAGCTTCAATAGTAGCCATCGCAGTAAAAATAGCCTTGTGTTGCGGAAGATAAAAATCTTCTGCACTCAGAAGAACCTGCACCTGCGGCATACAGGCAGGGTCCACAAGAAGCGAACCGAGAACCGCCTGCTCAGCCTCGATACTGAAAACAGAATCCGTAGCGTTGAAATTATTAAGACTTTCCATAAGTCTTCCCTCTCTTATTCCTCTGTTACCATTACGGTGAAATCAGCTGTAACGCCCTGATAGAGTTTTACTGTTACGGCATAGCTGCCGAAAGCTTTGATGTCAGGAGATGAAATCTTTCTTCTGTCGATATCAATTGAATACTGCTTTTTGATATGTTCAGCGATTTCCTTTGACGTGACTGAACCGAAAAGTCTGCCGCCCTGACCGGCTTTTGCTACGATTTTTACAGATTTGCCTTCAATCTTAGCTGCTGCATCTTTAGCTGCCTGAGTCTCAACAGCAATCTTGTGTTTTTTTGAATCTTCACGGTTTTTAAGCTCAGTCATAGCCTGTGAATTTGCTTCTATTGCAAGATTTCTCGGAAAGAGATAGTTTCTTGCATATCCGTCTGATGTATTTACAAGCTCACCCTTTTTGCCGAGAGACTTTACGTCCTGCTGTAAAATAACCTTCATTTCATATTACCTCATTTCATTATAGTGATCAATATTCCTCAGGAGTTCCTGAGTAACCTTTTCTATATTGTTATTCTTAATCTGAGCCGCTGCCATAGTCTGGTGACCTCCGCCGCCCATATATTCCATTATAACCTGTACATTTACCGCACCGAAGGAACGGGCAGAAATGCAGACCATATCATTCATTTCAAAAACCACAAACGATGCATCAACACCGCTGATATTAAGCAATTCATCCGCAGCCTGAGAGCTGATCATACGGATTTCTTCAGCTGTTTCGGAAACTACTGCAACAGCACAGTTGTGATACTTTCTTGCACCGCTTATAATCTTATTTCTGCTGTGATAATTTTCAATATCATTTGAGAAGAATTTCTTCACCCTTACAGTTTCAGCACCCTGAGTTTTCAGATATGCCGCCGCCTCAAAGGTTTTAGCTCCTGCTCTTAATATAAAATTCTTCGTATCAAGCATTATACCTGCCATAAGTGCATCAGCAGTAAATGAACCTATCTGAGTAATCGTCGGAATATACTCGGTGAGTTCAGTGACCATTTCGCAGGCTGAAGATGCACTCGGATCATGGAAAAATATAACCGCATCGTCAATGTAGTCAACCGCTTTTCTGTGATGATCGATTACGACTACCATATTTGCTTCTTTGAGAAGCTGTGTACTCTCTACAAAATTTCTGATGTGAGTATCAACAACCACAAGCAGATTTTTCTTGCTCTGCGACATTCTCTGCTTAGCCTGCTCGATACTGATAACCGTACCCGGAATCATTTCCTCGGCTTTTTCAAGCAACGGTTTTGCCATTGATGAGTCTTTATCGGTAGCGATATATGCAGGTTTGCCGAAAGCTTCCGCTATTCTGACTACACCCATAGCCGCACCCATAGCATCAAAATCGGGATATCTGTGTCCCATCACAAAGAGTGAATCACAGCCCTGAATAAGCTCCGTAAGTGCTGCAGCAACAGTCCTTGATTTGACCTTTGTAGTGTTTTCAACGCTTTTTGAAACTCCGCCGAAGAAATCGTAGCTATCCTTACTCTTGATAACTGCCTGATCTCCGCCTCTGCCGAGAGCCATATCAAGTGCGAGTTTTGCGTTTTTCTCACAGTCGGGAAGGTTTACTCCTGTGCCTACGCCTATAGAGAGTGTAACTCCTACAAACTTGTCATCGTAGGTATATTCCCTGACTGCATCAAGCAGATCAAACCGACGCTGAATCATATCGTCAAGATCACACTTTTCACTTACGATAAAGAACTTTGAATCGCTGAATTACTGATAAAGCAGTCATAGTCTTTTATCCAGGTCTCTATAAGCTTTTCCACACCGTTTCTGATTGCGGCACAGTCACTCTCTCTGTAATCCTGCTGAATTTCAGCCATATTGTCGATCGTTATAATTATAATTGACGGACGTGTCTGCACATACTTTTCAGCTATCTGAATATACTTCGTTGCATCCGCAAAGTAAAGTACAACTACATCGTCATTGCCCTTCTTTGCTTTATGCGAATAGACTTTGAAGTGTTTGTCATCACAGTCTATCACGACACCGGTTTCGGACGAATTAAGAATGGTATCCATTCCTACATTATTGAACTCCTCCGTAAGCTCACTATAACCCGCAGGATTTGATCCTACAACAGTTTCCTCAAAGAGATTGTTGTACCATATTATTTCACCATCAGGTTTACACACGGCAATCGGAAGCGGAAAATTATTTGAAGATTTACCGCCGATAAAATCCAGGTTTGACGAAATCTGACTCAGAAGTTTCTTTTTTCTTGTGTTGAACAGATCAAAATATAAAAACGTGAGTACTACTGCAACTGCAAGTATCACAAGTTCAACGACGGCAAGCCACACGGCAGATGTAAAAAAAGTGATAATGATGCATATAAATGCAGCCGCAACAGCACCTGCAAAAACCGGAAAATTACGAAGTAATGTTTTTAATTTCAAAATTACACCTCCATAATTATCGTGAGAATCATCGGACTCCTTTTCGTCCTTTCATAAACAAAACGTGAAATTTCATCTCTGACTGCTGACTTTATGGCATTCCAATCATGAGACTTGCTTTCAAGACAGTTTTCGATTGCGTAGCGAGCAACCTCACGTGCATCATCTATGAGTTCCTCAGACTCCTTCACATACACAAAACCGCGTGTAAGAATATCAGGACCTGTCACGATGTAACCTGAGTAGCTGTCAATAGATGCTGCAACTACAATAAGACCGTCCTCAGCGAGTCGTTTTCTGTCACGCAGTACGACATCACCGACATCACCGACACCTGAACCGTCAACAAATACCTGACCTGCGGGAATACTCTCGGCTTTCTTTATCCACAGGTTATTCATTTCCACCTGTACGCCATTATCCGCGATAAATATATTGTCTTTCGGAATACCCATACTCTCGGCAAGCTGAGCATGCTTTCTGATATGCTTCTGTTCACCGTGAACGGGAATGAAATACTTCGGCTTAATGATGCCCATCATTAACTTGAGCTCCTCCTGACAGGCATGACCTGAAACATGGACACCGTTTGTCTTTTCATATATAACATCCGCACCGAGCTTGAGAAGCTCATTGATAACCTTGCCGATGGTCTTTTCATTTCCGGGAATGGGAGTGGCGGAAATTATCACACAGTCGTTAGGACCTACCGCTACCTTTTTATGACCTGAGAAAGCCATTCTTGAAAGTGCGGACATCGGTTCACCCTGACTGCCCGTTGTGACAAGCACCATCTGCTCTGCAGGGTATTTATTGATAAGATCAAGGCTTACCAGAGTATTCTCCGGTATATTGAGATAACCCAGTTCACTTCCGATTGCAACGACATTCTCAAGGCTTCTGCCCGACAGCGCAACCTTTCTGCCCATCGCGTGAGCCTGATCGAGAATCTGCTGTACACGGTGTACATTGGAAGCGAATGTAGCTATAATTATACGACGTTGACCTGCTCTTTCGAAAAGAGTGCGTAATGACTCACCGACCTTCTTTTCACTTTCTGTGTAACCCGGTCTTTCAGCATTGGTAGAGTCTGAAAGCATACAAAGTACGCCCTTCGCACCTATTTCTGCAAAGCGGTTGAGATTAATCATATCTCCGTCAATCGGTGTACTGTCAATCTTGAAGTCACCCATCTGCACTATCGTACCTGCTCCGCATTCGATGGCATATGCAAGTGAGTCGGGTATAGAATGGTTAACGTGAATCGCTTCAACGCTGAAACCACCGAGTTTTACAATATCACCGGGTTTGATGACATTGAGCTTAACCGCACCCTTGAGATGCTGCTCTTCAAGTTTTGCTTCAATGAGTCCTATCGTAAGACGAGTACCGTAAACAGGAATATTGACCGACTTGAGCATATACGCAAGTCCGCCGATATGGTCCTCGTGACCGTGAGTGATCACTATTCCCTTGATTTTTTCAAGATTCTTTTCAAGGTAACTGAAATCAGGAAGTACAAGGTCAACACCGAGCATATCGGGATCAGGGAAAGCAAGACCGCAGTCAACGAGCATAATCTCGTTGTTATACTCATACACGGTTATGTTCTTGCCGATCTCATTGATACCGCCGAGAAAACCTATTTTTACAGGTTTTGTTGCCTTAGGCTTATTGGTACGCTTGCTGTTTTTCTGAGCCGGCTTTTTGTCTGCTTTTACACCCTTCTGAGCTGAAGATTTTTTAAATGCAGACTGTTTTTTCTGCTGATTCTGTTTTTCGTTCTGTTTATTCTGTTTTGTCTTATTTTTTGAAGCATTCGTTTTGTTGAAAGGTTTATTTTTCTTCAACTGTTTTTTCTGTACCTGCTTCTGACCTTTTTCGGTCTTTTCTTTGTTTGGCATTAAATCAAATTTCTCCTGTTCATATATTTTGCCGCAGTTTATGTAAAGATAATTTTGTACGTCATTAATATCCTGTAACAGAATCTTCCGTGAAAATCTGCTACTTTTCCATTATCATATTTATGTCATTATATAATACAATATAAACCATCAGATTGTCAACCGTTGACAAATATTATTGGTATAAAAGTTTTGCAATAAACATTGTTTTCACCGTACTTTTGTGGTAGAATCAAAAAGATCTATAAGGCAAAGGAGACTCTTCCATGAAGCAGGTTGATATATTTACTGACGGTGCGTGTTCGGGAAATCCCGGTCCCGGCGGTTGGGGTGCAATACTCCGATACAAAGGTACTGACAAAGAAATCAGCGGTGGTGAAAAGCAGACAACAAACAACAGAATGGAGCTGACTGCAGTCATCGAGGCTCTGAAGCTTCTCAAAGAACCCTGCGAAGTCACTCTCTGGACAGACTCAAAGTATGTGGCTGACGGGCTCGGCAAAGGTTGGGCTGCAGGATGGAAGAAAAACGGTTGGAAAAAGGCTGACAAGAAACCTGCACTCAATCCCGACTTATGGGATGAGCTTCTGAATCTCAACGACAGGCATACCATTACCATTCAATGGATAAAGGGTCACGCTTCACATCCTGAAAACGAAAAATGCGACAGAATGGCAGTTGCAGAGTCGCAGAAGTTTTAAGAATGTGCAATAAATAAACCTATGATAAACAGCAACCCCGACTCATTGAGCCGGGGTTGGTCTTATCTTGCTGCAAGTATATTATTTTTTCTCTGTTCAAATTCCTCTTGCGAAATCATTCCGATTTCGAACAAATATTCAGCCTTCGCAATTTCTGTTTTTATATCAGCAATTGGACAACTATCTTCCTTCTTTTTGATACAAAAAATCCAGAAAAGGAAATACGCCGTTGTTGCAATAATATTATCAACATCATAAGGAAACGTACAAACCACAAGCAGTATATTCAAGGCAATCATAATAATTGCGAAAATCTTTAAAATTTTTACAAATTTCAGTTTTCGCATTGAAACAATTGCAAAAACTGAAAAAATGACAGAAAACAGACTAATTATAACATAAAGTATCTGACCGAGTTCTGCGTATAACTCATTAAGACTACTATTCAAAAATAAAACATTAATTTTAATAAAAAGATTCCACAAATTACTTAACGCAAAAACCGCACAACTGATAAAGAAAAAAATATGATTAATTTTTTTCTTTGCAAAAAACAGAAGGTAAACCGTAAAAAGAATAAACGGCAGATAATACGGAAAAACTGTAAAAAACTCCTCTGTCAGAAAAGTAAACACATGAAAAACCGGATGGTGCAAATAATGTTCTAAAGAAACAATGGTATCCGTAACAATGCAACTGATCGTTCCGATCAAAGACACTATACCAACCCATAAACAATTTCTTTTGCTGATGCTGTATTCCATTCAAACACCTCCATGTGACAAATTTTATACTTAAATATTATATTACCCGAAAAAAATTGTCAAGATTTTGACATTCTTACCTTAAGTTCGGAATGTAGTTGCGAATAAAAATCCTTTTGAAGATTATGTAGGAATTTCGACGGATCAGGCGATCCGACCCCTGCACTCACGATTTTGGATTTAATGCAACAGCAGTGCTTACGACGTGCCCATAACAGATAAAGTTTATTAAAGGTCGATTCATAAACTGTTCCTACGGTGTTAATTTAGTTTCGTTCAACAAATTCGGGTTTGTCGGGGTGTTTTATTTCGCACAATCTAATTCTGTGTGTAGGGACCGGCCTCCCGGACGGTCCGCAGATTCTGCTGTATTAACGGACGGTCGAGGACGCCCGTCCCTACGATCCCG
>JAGBFD010000099.1 GCA_017936645.1 Clostridia bacterium | reverse complement strand
TTTCAAAGCTATCCTTATAGGCGATATTCAGATTGGGGCAGGCGATGACGGCTACGGTTACGATAATGCAACAAACTGGAACACCTTGCTCAATCATTCGCTTAAATATAATGACGATACGAGCTTTATTATTTCCTGCGGAGATCAGACAAATGCAGGTGACTCAACAGAGGAATGGGCGGCGGCTCTTGCTCCTGAAGCTCTGCGCAATATTCCTATGTCTACCTGTATAGGTAACCATGACAAAAAGGGATATCTTTACAGACATTATGTGAACAACCCGAATGAGTATCAGAGTATAATTCCGAATGTTTTCGGCAATCAGTATTATTACCGTTACGGTGATGTGCTTTTCGTTAACTTCAATACTACTTCTTTCAATATTTTTGCAGCTTACAATGTAGCTGAAAGAGCAATAATGGAAAATCCGGATGCAAAGTGGCGTGTCGCAATCTTCCACCATGATATCTACGGTACCGGTCACCACGCTGAGGATGATGACAACTATCTTCTTCAGGGTATATTTGCATCAGTTCTTGATAAGTTCGATTTTGATCTTGCTTTCACAGGTCACGAGCATTATTACGGACGTTCTTATAATATGAAGAACAATGAAATCGTACCGCTTGATTATACAAAGAATTCTGTGACAGATCCTGACGGTACACTTTATATAACAACTGCATCAGCTTCAGGCAGAAACCGTATGTATGACGAGCCGTTTGACCATCCCTGGCTTAATTTTGAGTATATGAGCGAGGAACTTATTTATTCAACCGTTGAATTCACGGATACGACCTTCAAGCTCAGAACATATACAGTTGAAAATGATAACAAGCTCATTGACGAATACACAATCACCAAAACGGATACGACATATGAAGAAATTGACGAGAACGATAATATACTTAACGGTACAAATGCTGTCGGCAGAGTTCTTAAACATTTCACAGGTGATTTCTACGTCGTTATAGAAACTGTTTCAGAATTTCTTCTGAAATTTCTCGGATTTATTAAAGAATTTATTTAAGAGGTGATACTATGCCGGTATTCAGATCGGCTCCGGTTATCAAAAAACTTGAAAAGCCGATCCTCACTTATAAGGATATTCCTTATCCTGCGGCTCTTGTATTTAATGCCGGTGTGGAAAAGTATAACGGAAGATATGTTATGCTGTTCCGTAACGACTACGGCAGTTTTGAAGAAAGAAAGCTGTGCGGAACCAACATCGGTCTTGCTTTCAGCGATGACGGGGTAAATTGGGAAGTTTCAGACAAGCCCTGCTTCTCGTGGAGTGATGATGAGGTGCAGAGAGTATATGATCCTCGTCTTACGGTTATTGACGGAGTGTGCTATGTCTGCTTTGCGATGGATACAAACCACGGACTCAGGGGTGGAATAGCATCCACGACTGATTTTGAAAGATTTGATATACAGTATCTTTCCGTGCCTGATAATCGCAATATGGTTTTATTCCCTGAGAAAATCAAAGGGCTTTATACAAGACTTGAAAGACCGATGCCTGTTTATTCCAGATGGCATAAAGATACCTTTGATATCTGGCTTTCTCAGTCACCTGATATGAAGTTCTGGGGCAATTCAGAGCTTGTTATGGGAGTGGAAGATGTACCGTTTGCTAATGATAAGATCGGTCCCGCTGCACCGCCGATAAAGACGGAAAAGGGTTGGCTGACTACTTTCCATGCCGTTCACCTTGATACGTCAAGAGGTAAAAACGGTTGGGAGGACAGGTGGCAGAAACAGTATGTGGCTGGTATAGCTCTGCTTGATTCTGATAATCCTTCAAAGGTCATTGGTATGTATGATAAGCCGCTTATAGCTGCCGATATTCCGTTCGAAAACGAAAACGGTTTCAGACAGGATGTTATTTTTCCGGGCGGTATGATACTTGAAGATAACGATGAAGTGAAGATTTACTACGGTGCGTCGGACACTGTGGAGTGTCTTGCAACAGCTGATGTAAATGATCTCATAAGCTTATGTCTTGAATAGTTTATAGCCCTGTGGTGCTGCAGGCTTTCTCCGGTTCCACTATGTTGATTTTTGACCTTTTTGTGTTATAATCTGAAAAAGAGGTGAGATGATGAACAAGAATGAATCCTGCCTTAATTGCAGATATTATACAGATGACATAGGCGATAAGGGATATTGTAAACTTTACAGGCATAATACGGCTTCACCGGATGTGGCTTGCCCCAAGTTTGAAAAGAAGGAAACGAAGGAAAGAAAAGACACACAAGAGGCAGAAAAGGTAAAAGGATCTGTACTGTCAGAGTTGTCGAAAAACAAGTATAAAGCTTCAGTAAATAAAGGTCTGTTAATATCTTCGGTAGTCTGTACTGCTGTGCTTTCGATATTATTGCTTATCTTTAGTGCGACAATCTGTGTAACTTTTGCAACAGCAGGGCAGGTGAGTCTTCTGCACAGAGTGATCTTTATTGTTTTGGTTGCAGCTTTTGTCATCTCGCTTATCGTTGTTGTGTGTATGCTTTTATCACGCTTCAAAGTTATGAGAATTATAATTACGGCCGTTTCTATAGTGATAGTCGTAGTAATGCTTATCTTTTCTGATAGGATTTGGTTCGATTTTTATTCACTGGTTATAGTTCTGTCTGAAACTCTTTTTAATATATAATTTTACAGTCCTGCTCCGCAGGGCTGTTTTTAGTAATTTTTTCTTGTTTTTTTCAAAAAACTATTGGAACTTTTTGAGAAATATAGTATACTAAACAAGTGTATACATATCTGATTACGTACTTGTACACGGAGGGATGAGAGTGTCAGCAAAATATTCGATTTCTCTTTCTAAAATATCAAAAATGCTTGGATTTGAAACGGTTTTCACACCTAAAGATCTTTCAGAGGTTTTGGTCACATCACCTGATGTCAACAGACCGGGACTTCTCTTGTCAGGATATTCCAAGTACTTTGCACCTGAAAGAATACAGTTTCTCGGTATAACCGAATTTGAATACCTTAACAGCTGTAAGGATGATGAGAGAGTCAGAAAAATTAAGAGACTCCTGTCTAAAAAGCCGGTTGCGGTTGTTATCACAAGAAATCTGGAGTTTGCACCTGAGTTTGTTGAACTTGCTGAAAAGTATGAGGTTCCGCTTCTGAGAACATCGGACGGTACGTCGAGCTGTATGTCGAGCCTCATCACCTATCTGAGTGCAGAACTTGCACCGCGTATTACGAGACACGGTGTATTTGTTGAGGTTTACGGTGAAGGTGTCCTCATTCTCGGAGACAGCGGAGTAGGTAAGAGTGAAATTGCATTGGAGCTGATAAAACGGGGACACCGTCTTATTGCTGATGATGCTGTGGAAATCAGGCAAGTTTCTCATAAAACACTTGTAGGCTCTGCTCCTGAAAATATCCGTCACTTTATTGAACTGCGCGGTGTCGGTGTTGTGAATGCACGCAGACTCTTCGGAGTCGGTTCGGTAAAGGTTTCAGATAAAATAGATATGGTGGTTCAGCTTGAACAGTGGAATCCTGAGAAGAGTTATGACAGACTCGGACTTGATAACGAAACTATGGACATTCTCGGTGTAAGTGTTCCGATTTCAGTTGTTCCTGTTACTCCGGGACGAAATATATCTATCATCATCGAGGCTGCAGCGATGAATAACCGTCAGAAAAAGATGGGATATAATGCAGCAAGACAGCTTCTTCATAATCTCGGTATGACTGATGACATCGTGCCTGAAGAAGATGAACTTGAGATTTGGCATAATTTTTAATTTTGGAGGAATTTATAATGTACAGAATTGGTGTTGATCTCGGCGGTACGAATATCGCTGTAGGTGTAGTTGATGAAAATTACAAAATCATTGGCAGAGGAAAAGTGAAGACAAATGCTCCACGTCCTGCTGAAGAAATTTTTGATGATATTGCTAAGGCAATCTATATGGCCGTTGAAGATGCCGGTCTTACAATGGATGACATTTCTTTCGTCGGTGTGGGTACTCCGGGCTCAGTTAATAAAGAAGAAGGTCTTATTGAGTTTTCAAACAATCTTGATTTCAATAACGTGCCTGCAAAGAAACTTCTTGAGGAAAGAATCGGCAAGGAGTGCGTTTTTGAAAACGATGCAAACGCTGCAGCTCTCGGTGAAGCATATGCAGGTGCAGGAAACGGTGTTAAAAACCTTGTAGCCGTTACTCTCGGTACAGGTGTAGGCAGCGGTATTATTGTAGGCGGAAAAGTACTTGGCGGTACAAATGATGCGGCAGGTGAAATGGGCCATACTACTATCGTAATTGACGGTGAGCAGTGCAACTGCGGCAGAAAGGGTTGTTGGGAGCGTTATGCTTCAGCTACGGCACTTATTTCTCAGACAAAGGCTAAGATGCTTGAATGCCCTGAAAGCAAGATGTGGGAGCTCTGCAACGGTGATATTGAGAAAGCAAGCGGAAGAACTGCATTCAGCGCAATGTACGAAGGTGACGAAGCAGGTAAGCAGGTTGTTGATCAGTACATCAAATATGTTGCAATCGGCGTTACAAACATCGTAAATATCTTCCAGCCTGATGTGATTTGTATCGGTGGAGGTATCAGTAATGAAGGCGATAATCTTCTTGATCCGATCAGAAATTTTGTAGTAAAAGAGTGTTATACTAAGTATGCTAAGAAGCAGACGAAGATATGTAAAGCTGTTCTCGGCAATGATGCAGGAATTATCGGTGCTGCCCTTGCAGAATAATTTTTAACGGAGTCGTTTTATGAGTTTCGAATCAATATACGCTTTTGCAACATCGCTCGGGTGTAAAGCTGAGTTTGATGTGCCTATGTGTGACTATACCACGTTTAAAATCGGAGGAAAAGCACGTCTTATGATCACTCCTTCGACGGATGAAAGCTTGTCGGAGGTTGTCAGAAAGTGTAAAAGTGAAGGTGTAAAACCAATGATTATAGGAAACGGCAGTAATATGCTTATTTCCGACAAAGGCCTTAACACCGTAGTTATAAATATGTGCAGACCTGATGCGGGAATCAGATATCTCGGTGACGGTTTCATTGAATGTGATGCAGGTGTCAATCTCGTAAAAGTATGCAACTTTGCACTTGAAAAAGAACTTACGGGTCTTGAATTCGCTTTCGGAATTCCGGGAAGTGCCGGAGGAGCTGCATATATGAATGCAGGTGCTTATGACGGTGAAATGAAAGATGTTCTCGTTTCGTGCACTCATATTGATGATGAAGGAAATTTCGGTAAACTTGAGGGTGATGAACTTCAACTCAGTTACCGTACCAGTGCATATGAACACAACGGATATATAATCACAAAGTTGCTGCTGAAACTCAGACCGGGAGACAAAACAGCTATAAAAGAAAAGATGCAGGATCTTCTCGGTCGAAGAAAGGATAAGCAACCGCTTGAGTATCCGAGTGCGGGAAGCACATTCAAAAGACCGGCAGGCTATTTTGCAGCTGCACTTATAGATGAGTGCGGACTCAAAGGTGTAAGTGTAGGCGGAGCTCAGGTCAGTGAAAAACACGCAGGGTTCATTATAAACAAAGGCGGAGCTACATCTGAGGATGTAATGAAACTGATAAGACTTGTACAGGAAACAGTACTCAGGGAAAAAGGTGTAGTCATTGAACCTGAAGTCAGATTGATAGAAAAAATATGACCTTAATGACGTAAAAAGGGGAGAGAAAAATGGAGTTATTGATTGTAACAGGTATGTCGGGCTCAGGAAAGTCTGCTGTTACCGATGCGTTAGAGGATCTCGGCTATTTTTGTGCAGATAATATGCCGCCTGCGCTGATTCCTACAATAGCTCAGTTTATAAATACGTCGCAGGATCAGAACCAGAAGATAGCAACAGTTACTGATATCCGTGTCGGTGAAAATTTACTCAAGGATTTCAAAAACACATTTGAAACTCTTGAAAAGATGAATTACAGATATAAAATTCTTTTTGTGGATGCTTCTGATGACGTTATTATCAGCAGGTATAATCAGACACGCAGAAAACACCCGTTGCTTGAAGAATGTGACGGTTCACTTTCTGTGTGTCTTGAACACGAAAGAGAAATTTTGCGTAATATCCGAGCTATTGCTGATTATACAATTGACACGTCAAAGTTTACCGTTGCTGAGTGCAAGCACAGAGTTGTTGACCTTTTTTTGGAAAATCCGGACTCGGCACTGAAAATTTCGTGTATGTCCTTCGGCTTTAAGTACGGAATTCCGACTGATGCGGATCTCGTTTTTGATGTGCGCTGTCTTCCTAATCCGTTTTACATACCGGAACTTAAATATCATACGGGACTTGAGTCTGAAGTCTGTGATTTTGTAATGAAATTCGAACAGTCTAAAGTTTTACTCAAAAAAATAAACGATCTTGTTCAGTATTCCGTGCCTCTTTACAGACAGGAAGGGAAAAGTCAGCTAATTATAGCTGTAGGATGCACGGGAGGCAGACACCGTTCTGTCTGCTTTGCTGAACGTATAAAGGACGGACTTGTCAGCCTTGGCAATTCCGTTTCGATTAAGCACAGAGATATAGAAAAATAACAGGTGAAATCATGTCATTTACAGCCGATGTAAAAACTGAATTATCAGATATTTCGCTTCTTTCTCAGGCTCAGAAAAAGGCGTATGCTTACGGTTTTCTTTTGTTTGGCAAAAGCTTTAATAATCGTACGGTTACCTGTGCCTCTGACTATAAGTGTGTTATAGACTCTTTTAGTTCGGTAATTTCCGAGATTACAGGAATTGAGGTGTCAGTTTCAGAGCTCAAAAGCGGAAAATGGGTTATGAAAGTTCCCACAGTTGCTGAACGAAGAACGCTGCTTGAAGCTTTTGATCATTCAGTCAATGAAATTTCACTCAGAATAAATCACGGCAATTTTGAGGATGACGAATGTTACTATGCATTTCTCCGCGGTGCATTTATGTCCTGCGGTTCACTTTCAGACCCGAATAAAGGTTATCACCTTGAATTTGTTGTTCAGCATAATAAGCTGAGTAATGATCTTTTAAAAATTCTGACCGATTCAGAACTCAGCGCAAAGTACATATTAAGAAAATATTCCCACGTGATATATATAAAAGGCAGTGAAAATATTGAAGATCTGCTGACAATGATGGGTGCACCGAACTCAAGTCTTCAGCTGATGGGCATAAAGGTTCAGAAAGATGTCAGGAACAAGATTAACCGTAAAATGAATTTCGAGTCTGCTAACATGAACCGTGCAATAGAAGCAGGTCTTGCACAGGTAGAAGCGATTGAAATTATTGAACGAAAGCAAGGTCTTGATTCACTTTCCGATGAACTCAAGGAACTTGCGATTCTCAGAAAAGAAAATCCTGATATGTCTCTTAAAGAATTGGGTTCAGTATTAAGTGTTCCTATCTCCAGATCGGGAGTTAATCACAGACTTGCGAAGTTGGTCAGCATAGCTGATAAATACAGATAAACAAAAGGAGGCGACAACGTGTCCGGTTTTACTCATTTACATCTTCATACTGAATACAGTTTGCTGGACGGTGCGTGCCGCCTTGATAATGTACTCGACAGAGCGATTGAGCTCGGTCAGACATCAATAGCAATCACGGACCACGGCGTTATGTATGGCGCTGTGGATTTTTATAAAAAAGCAAAGGCAAAGGGGATTAAGCCGATTATCGGCTGTGAGTGCTATGTTGCGGCACGTTCCCGTTTTGATAAAGTCCATGCGCTCGACAGCGAACGTTATCATCTTGTCTTGCTTTGTAAAAATGCAACAGGATATCAGAATCTTATCGCAATGGTTTCCAAAGCGTGGACCGAAGGCTTTTATACAAAGCCGAGAATCGATAAGGAACTGCTTGAAAAGCACAGCGAAGGTATAATAGCCCTTTCGGCGTGTCTCGCAGGTGAGATACCCAGAGCACTTACCGCAGGCGATTACGAACGTGCGAAGGAAAAAGCACTTTGGTATCAGTCAGTTTTCGGAGAAGGTAATTTCTATCTTGAGTTGCAGAATCACGGTATAGCCGAGCAAAAGCAGATAGAACCTTTACTTCTCAGACTTTCAAATGAAACGGGTATCCCTCTCGTTGCTACTAACGATACTCATTACGTTAACCGTGAGGACAGCAAAACCCAGCAGGTACTCATCTGTGTTGCTACAAATACCACTATCGGTCAGGAAAATTCACTCGAATTCCAGACGGATGAGTTCTACCTTAAATCTGAGGAAGAAATGACTGAGCTTTTCTCCCATGTTCCTCAGGCTATAGAAAATACACAGAAGATTGCCGATATGTGCAATTTTGATTTTGAATTCGGCAATACTAAATTACCTCATTTTGAAGTCCCTGACGGAAAGGATCATTTCGAGTGGTTCAAGGAACAGTGTTATGCAGGAATGATCCGAAATTATGGTGAAAATCCTCCGTCAGAGTATTATGAAAGACTTGATTACGAGCTTGATGTAATCAATAAAATGGGTTATGTTGACTATTTCCTTATAGTTCATGACTTTATAAGATACGCAAAAAGTAAGGGTATTCCCGTCGGACCGGGCAGAGGATCAGGTGCAGGCAGCCTTGCGGCATATTGTATCGGAATAACGGGAATCGATCCTATGAAATATAATCTTCTCTTCGAGCGTTTTCTTAACCCTGAGAGAGTCAGTATGCCTGACTTTGACGTTGATTTCTGCTATGAGAGAAGAGAAGAAGTTATCGACTATGTTATTGATAAGTACGGTGCTGACCACGTTGCACAGATCGTAACATTCGGAACCCTTGCGGCAAGAGCAGCCATACGTGACGTAGGTCGTGCTATGGGTATACCGTACAACGTAGTTGACAATGTTTCAAAGCAGGTGCCAAGGGAGCTTAATATAACCATACAGAAAGCTCTGAAAAAATCACCTGAATTCAAAGAGCTCTATGACTCTGATGAGCAGATCAAGGAGCTTATCGATACATCAATGAAGGTTGAAGGTATGCCGCGCCATTCCTCGACTCATGCTGCAGGTGTGGTTATTACCAGAGATCCTGTTGCGAGTTATGTGCCTTTGGCTCTTAATGATAATTCACCCGTTACACAGTATACGATGACGACTCTCGAAGAGCTCGGACTGCTGAAGATGGACTTTCTCGGACTTCGTACTCTTACCGTTATCAGCGATGCTGAGAAGATGATCCGACTTAAAGATAAGGATTTTGATATATATAAGGTAAGCACCGCTGACGAAGCGACATTCAATATGATGTCAAAGGGTCAGACGGAAGGTGTTTTTCAGTTTGAATCTGCAGGAATGAAATCAGTTCTCATCGGACTTAAGCCTGTCAATATTGAAGATCTTATTGCCGTCATATCTCTCTACAGACCGGGTCCTATGGACTCAATTGATACTTATATCAATAACCGTCATCATCCCGAGGATACGGTATATAAAACAGAAAAACTCCGCGATATCCTTGAAGTTACAAACGGATGTATGGTCTATCAGGAGCAGGTAATGCAGATTTTTCGTTCTCTTGCAGGATATTCGTACGGGCGTGCTGATATTGTACGTCGTGCTATGTCAAAGAAAAAGCACGATGTTATGGAAAAAGAAAGGCAGAACTTCATCTACGGTTTGGTACGTGAAGACGGTACGGTAGAGTGTGACGGATGTGTTAAAAGAGGTATTCCTGCTGATGTCGCCAATGATATCTTTGATGATATGTCATCGTTTGCCTCCTATGCTTTTAATAAGTCACATGCGGCGGCTTATGCCTATGTATCTTATCAGACGGCATATCTTAAATGTCATTATCCCTGTGAGTTTATGGCTGCACTTCTTTCAAGTGTACTTGATAACTCAGCTAAGGTCTCTGAATATACCAATGAATGTAATAATCTCGGCATTAAAGTTCTCCCGCCACATGTAAATGAAAGTCTTGAAGGCTTTACCGTAAGTGAAGGTAATATCCGTTTCGGGCTTCTTGCCATCAAGAATCTCGGAAGAAACTTTATCAAAAATATTATTGCTGAAAGAAGACTCGGTAAGTTTACCTCGTTTTACGATTTCTGCTCAAGAATGCATGGTGCTGACTTTAATAAACGTGCAGTTGAAAGTCTTATTCGTTGCGGCGCGCTTGACGGACTTGGTGCAAACAGACGTCAGATGGTTATGGGAATGAATGAGATAATCGACGAGCTTGACAGCAAGAAAAAGCGTAACATCGAAGGTCAGATCGGTCTTTTTGATATGGGAAGTGACCTTGCTCATCATAGTGAACCTAAGCTCAGATATCAGGACGAGTTTCCGCTTTATGAGCTTCTGAGTATGGAGAAAGAAACTACAGGACTTTATATGTCAGGACATCCTATGTCTGAATATAATGAAGTGGCAGCAAAACTTCACTGTGTAAAAGTTTCTGACCTGAATCTCTCTGACAGCGAAAATGCGGTTTACAAAGACGGTGAAAGAGTCAAAACGATGGGTATAATAACTCATGTCAAGAAAAAAGTGACAAAAAGCGATACTACTATGGCTTTTGTGGATTTTGAAGACATCACCGGTTCAATAGAAGTGGTCGTTTTTCCGAAAACGCTTATTCAGAATTCACCGCTTATCGCTGAGGGTAAGGTTGTCGTTATCAAAGGCAGACTTGATGTGCGTGATGATGAGCCGCCGAAGCTTATCTGCGAGTTTATCTCGACTCCTGAAGATGCTCAGAAAGAGTCAGGACAGACTGCTGAACCTGCAGTAAAATCTCAGGAACAAACGCAGAAAAAGAAAAAAAGCGGGCTTTTCTTACGATTCCCGTCAGAAGGCTGTCCGGAACAGCTTCAGGCTGAAAAGCTCTTGTCTATATTTGACGGAAGGACACCACTTTACTACTACTTCGCTGACAAAAAAGAGTACAAAAACCTGCCGTCAACGTGTTTTGTTGATGTGAACGAACCGCTTATTGATGAGTTAAAGAAGGTTCTGGGCGAAGAAAATGTAGTTTTAAGATGAATATAATACTATTTTAATTGACAATTTTTTCATTCTGGTGTATTATACGGAATGTTATGTTATTTATTTAACTGTTTAGGAGGAAGTTTGAAATGAAGACTATCGGCGTATTGACAAGTGGCGGTGACGCACCGGGAATGAACGCTGCAGTTCGTGCAGTAGTTCGTACAGCTTGTGAAAATAATATTAAGGTTTATGCGATCAACCGCGGTTATCAGGGACTTATGGAGGGTGACCTCAAGCCTATGGAGATCCGTTCGGTTTGCGACATTATCCATAGGGGCGGCACATTCCTTCGCTCTGCAAGAAGCAAGGAGTTTGCAACTGAAGAGGGTATGAACAGAGCTATTGAAATCTGCAATGCATACGGTATTGAGGGCATCGTTGTTATCGGCGGTGACGGATCCTTCAGAGGCGCACGTGACCTTTCAGAAAGAGGTATTCCGTGCGTAGGTGTTCCGGGCACAATTGATAACGATATCGCTTGCTGTGACTACACAATCGGTTACGACACCTGTATGAATACAATTATGGAAATGGTTGACCGTATCCGTGATACATCGGCTTCACATGACCGTTGCTCAGTTATCGAAGTTATGGGCAGACGTGCAGGTTATCTCGCACTTAATGCAGGTATCGCTGTAGGTGCGACTGCTATACTTATCCCTGAAGTTGAGTTTGATCTCAAGCGTGATGTTTTCGACAGAATCCGCCGTACACAGAAGACAGGAAAGACTCACTTCCTTGTTATCGTTGCTGAGGGTATTCCTGCAGACGGTATTATCTCAGTTGATGAACTTGCAAAGGCAATCGAAGCTGAAACAGGTGTAGAGTCAAGATCTATGGTACTTGCTCACGTTCAGCGTGGCGGATCACCCACAGTACGCGACCGTGTAAATGCAAGCCGTATGGGTTACCATGCCGTAAAGCTTCTTATGAACGGAGTCGGCAACAGGGTAGTTGCTATGCAGAAGGATCAGGTGGTTGATCTTGATATTTTTGAGGCTCTTAATATGAAAAAGCACATAGATATGGAACTCTACGAGATGGCTAAAGTTATTTCTATCTGATTTAAAAGGACATAAATTATGCTGAGAGACGAATTTTTAGAACTTCGCCGCCGTATAATTGCAAAAGATTTTTCTAAAATGAACGACAAGCAGCAAGAGGCTATTTATACCGTAAGAGGCCCCTTGCTGCTTCTTGCAGGTGCAGGCAGCGGAAAAACAACAGTTCTGGTAAACAGAATTGCAAATATGATCAAATACGGCGACGCATATAATTCAGATAAGTGCGATTTCGAACCGACACAAACTGATGTTGCCATAATGAAAGAATATCTCAATGACCCTACGGTAGATCTTTTTGATGTGTACGACCTTCTTACGGTCGATGCACCTCAGCCGTGGGAAATCCTTGCTATCACATTTACCAACAAGGCGGCAAATGAGCTCAAAGCACGTCTTGCTAATCTTCTTGGCGACGCTGCAAACGATATATGGGCGAGTACGTTCCACTCGGCTTGTTCGCGTATTCTTCGTCGCTACGGTGATCTGCTTGGTTATACTAATCACTTTACGATTTACGACACGGATGATTCTAAGCGTGTTATGAAAGAGGTGCAGCGCCTTCTTGATATCAATGATAAAATGCTTTCACATAAGGTGATTTTAAAAGAGATCAGTAAGGCTAAGGACAGACTGATTACACCGCAGGAGTATATTGAGCAGGCTGGCTCTGACGTAAGACTTAAAACTATCGGACGAGCTTATGAATGCTATCAGAAACTTCTTAAGACAGCCGATGCACTTGATTTTGATGATATCATTTTCAAAACGGTTGAGCTTCTCGAGTCAAACGAAGAGGTAAGAAATTACTATCAGAATAAGTTCAGGTATATCCTTGTGGATGAGTATCAGGACACAAACCATGCACAGTATGTGCTGACAAGTATCCTTGCTGATAAATACAGAAATATCTGCGTTGTCGGTGATGATGATCAGAGTATCTATAAATTCAGAGGTGCAACGATTGAAAATATCCTCAGCTTCGAAGAGCGATACCGTGATGCAAAGGTGATAAGACTTGAGCAGAATTACCGTTCAACTCAGACTATCCTTGATGCAGCTAATGCGGTTATTGCGAACAATCAGCAGAGAAAGGGCAAAAACCTCTGGACTGATAACGGTATGGGTGACCGAATAGTTGTAAATACTTCATATGACGAAAGGGAGGAAGCACGTTTTGTTGCCGATACAGTCATGAAAAATGTCGCAAACGGCAAAAAAATGAGTGACCATGCAGTTCTTTACAGAATGAATGCTCAGTCAAGCCTTATTGAAAATGCTTTTGTCAGAGCAGGCGTACCTTACCGTGTTATCGGCGGACTTCGCTTCTATGAAAGAAAGGAAATCAAGGATGCACTTGCTTACCTGACTGTTGTTAACAACCCGTCTGATAATGTCCGTCTCAGACGTATAATCAATGAACCAAAAAGAGGAATAGGTGACACTACTCTTAATAATGCTTCGGAGATAGCGGCCGGACTCGGTGTGAGTATGTATGAAGTGATCTCTAATGCAAGCAGTTATCCTGCTTTGAGCAGAGCAACACAGAAGCTTAACTCATTTACTCAGATGATGAACGAGCTTCAGGAAGCTGCAGCGGAACTGAAACCCTCACAGCTTCTGGAATTTGTACTCAACAAAACAGGTTATTATATTTCTCTTAATGAGGATAAAGATACCGCACAGGACAGGAAAGAAAACCTTAACGAGCTTAAGGCCAACCTTATGCGTTATGAAGAAGAGTCAGAAGATCCGACACTCAACGGTTTCCTTGAGGAAATCGCACTTATGACGGATATTGATAATTACAATGCCGATGTGGACGCTGTGGTAATGATGACTATGCATTCCGCAAAGGGTCTTGAATTCCCTGAAGTGTTTATCATTGGTATGGAAGACGGTGTGTTCCCGGGTTCACAGTCTATCTACAATCCTGAAGATATGGAAGAGGAGCGCAGACTTGCTTATGTTGGAATTACGAGAGCAAAACAGCACCTTTATCTTACAAACACAAGGACAAGACTTATATTCGGTTCAACCTCACATAATCCGCCATCAAGATTCCTTAATGAAATCCCGTCGGACTTAACAGAAAAGACGGGAGTCACGTCATACAGCTCGTTCAAGAGAAGTGCAGAATCAGAGCCGTACAAGGATTTCGGAGAAGATTTCACAAGCGGAAGACCAATCAAACGAGGATTTTCAGGTCAGTCATCTTTCTCAAAACCTTCTCAGCCTGCAGCAAAATCTTCAGCTTCTTTCAAGGTAGGCGATACCGTGAAGCATAAAGTTTTCGGAACGGGTGTTGTTCTTGCTGCTCAGTCTGTGGGTAATGATACTTTGCTTGAAATCGCCTTTGATAAATCCGGTACAAAGAAGCTTATGGCCAACTATGCCAAACTTACGACCTGATATTTTGTGAATAGTTTTTATTGACAATTTGCTGTAATATGGTAAAATTAAACCATAAAATAAAGATGAGGTGTTATTTATGACTAAAACTTTCTCAAAGTTATTGGCAGTAGTACTTTCAGTTTGTATGCTGTTTGCTGTAGCTGTGACTGCAAGTGCAGAAGAAGCTGCAACATTTGCAGTAAACGGTTCTCTCACCAGTGTTACAGGCAACTGGGACGATGACTATGCAGAAACAATCACAATTAAAATTGATGGTAACATCAAGGGCTTTGCGGAAGACGCAACAGTTACTGTAGGCACAGGTTCTGATGTTTCAAACCTTTTCACTTTCAGCTTTGATGATATTGGTTATTCGCTTACACCGAGTGGCGGAGATGCTTCGGTTTCTGTTCCGTTCAATAATTATGTAAGCCACGCTGAAACATATAACTTCTACTTCGCAGAAGGCACATTTGTTGATGTTGACGGCAATCTCAGCGAAGAGCTTACTGTTACGGTAACAGGTAACGACATTATCGAAGAGCTTGATGTTGAACACATTTCAGTAAGACCCATCGAAAAGCTCATCGACTGGATGTATACTTGGGGCGCAGAAGGCTTCTGGTTAGATGTTATTGACTTCATCGTAAGCATTCTTGAGTGGTTCCTCTATATCTGATTTAACTGAATTTTAATTTGAGAGGCGGACGAGAGGTCCGCCTCAGTTTTTTGAGAAGGTAGTAATATGGAAAAAATCAAATATGCAATTTTTGATGCAGACGGAACACTTATGGATTCAATGCATATATGGGATACCGTTGACAGCGCATTTCTTATGATGCACGGAATCGAACCGAAAGAAAAAAGACTTTTTAGAAAATACGGATATTTTAATACAATAAACCGTATGATTGAAGAGTATAATCTTGATATGACTTTTGACGAAGTAAAAGCTCAGATTATGAAGATTCTTGAGTATTACTATGAAAATGTCGCAGCTGCCAAAGAGGGTGTAGCGGAGTTTCTGAAAACTCTGCGTGATAACGGTGTCCGCTGTGTGGTCGCAACAGCAACTGACAGATATCTTATGGAACCCGCTTTGGAGAGAAATGGTCTGCTCAGGTATTTTGATAAAGTTTTTACGACAAGGGATATCGGTCTTAGCAAACATCAGCCGGATGTTTTTAATATGGCACGTGACTTTATGGGTGCGAATGAAAATCTTTTTATATTTGAAGATGCAGCTTATGCTATAGATACGGCTAAAAATGCAGGATATCGTGTTATTGCCGTAGAAGACTATTCTGCAGAAGATGAACGTGAACACATTATTGAAACTGCAGATTATTATGTTAAACATTATTCGGAAATGTACAAAATTTTCGACCTCACAGTTAAATAATTTTGTTGTTTTTCCGATATTTCATAGTGTTTATGTTGATTATATTGACCTTTTTCTGATGTTTTGATATACTCGATTGGCAGAATCTTTCTGCGTAAAACAATGAAACGGAAGTGATGTGTTGAATAAAAAGAAAGCACTACTTGTAATTAATCCTTGTGCGGGAATTGATCGAAAAAGAGTTAATACTCTGGATATAATCAATAAACTGTCTCCTGAGTTTGAAATATTTGTCGAAACTACAAAGTGTCAGGGTGATGCCACAACCATCGTAAAAGAAAAGGGTCAGGATTATGATCTTGTTCTTTGCTGTGGTGGAGACGGCACACTTAATGAAACTATAAATGGAGTTATGGCTCTTGATAAGAGAATGACGGTCGGCTACATACCGTCAGGCTCTACAAACGATCTTGCAAGCACATTAGGTATTCCTACCGGTGCAGGTCCTGCGACTGATCTCATCCTTGCAGGCAAAACAAATGGCTATGATGTAGGTGCGTTTCAGGATAAATATTTTAATTATATCGCTTCTTTTGGTGTTGCTTCCGATCTTGCTTATACTACTCCGCAGAAGTGGAAGAATCTTTTCGGTCATCAGGCATATGTATTTTACGGTGTAGGTATCCGCTTGTTTCCTATGCTGTTCGGCTTTAAACCTACACATATGACTGTCGAGTATGATGGCGGTATTATAGAAGACGATTTCTATTTCGGTGCCGTGTCAAATACAACCTCAGTTGCGGGTGTGTTCAAGTATGACGATATCAGACTCAACGATGGCTTTTTTGAACTCCTCCTTGTCCGAGGATTAAAAAGTAACCTTGATGCTTTCGGTATTCTCAATAAGATTATCCGCAAGGATTACAGCGGTAATAACATCGTGTTTACCAAAACAAAACACGTCAAGATTACTTGTGACAAGAAGGTTGCATGGACACTTGACGGTGAATTCGGCGGAGATATAGGCGATGTTGATATCAACGTTATTCACAACGCTTACGATATCTATTCAGATAATGAAAATTTATTCCTGAATAATAATAACTAATTGTAAGGCTGCAAAAGACGAAAGTTTTTTTGCAGCCTCTTTTGTTGTTTTGCACAAAGAGAAAATTGGGTATTTGTTAATTTTATTTATATAAAAAGTTTCTTTCAGATGTTATAATATAATAAATATTAATGTCCGGAGGTTGTTGTATGAAAATAAACAGAAAAGAATATACTTATCCTTCTGCAACAGGAGTTGCAGATATCTTTGCACGCAGCTGGTCACCGGAGGACGGAAAGATTAAAGCCATTGTACAGCTGGTACACGGAATGGCTGAACACGGTGAGAGATACGAAGAAATGGCGGGTTACCTCTGTGAAAAAGGCTACGCTTTTGTAATTAATGATCATGTCGGACACGGACGTTCCGTAAAATCCAAGGAGGATCTCGGTTTCTTCAACGGTGACAAGAATAAAGCCGGTATCGGTTTTGTTGAGGATGCTCATAAATTGACTGAATTTGCTAAGAAGGAATTTAATAAACCGGTAATTCTTATGGGACACAGTATGGGTTCTTTTGTAGCACGTCATTATGTCACCAAGTACTCATCCGATATCGAAGCAGCGATTTTCTGCGGAACAAGCGGTCCTAATCCTGCTGCAGGTGCAGGTATTCTCGTTGCTTCGCTTATTGAAAAAGTAAAAGGTCCGAAGTTTAAGAGTGAATTTATTAACAATCTTGCTTTCGGTGCTTATAATAAACGCTGTGAGGGTCGAACTCCTTTTGATTGGCTTTCTGTGAATAAAGAGAATATCGACAAGTATATCGCTGACGATTACTGCGGATTCCTTTTTACGGTTTCAGGCTATAAAAATCTTTTTGAGGTTCTTAAGTTCGTAAGTGATCCGATGTGGTATGGTGCAGTTCCGACAGCACTTCCGATGTATCTTATTGCAGGTTCGGAAGATCCTGTCGGCACGTACGGAAAAGGCGTTGATACTGTATACAACAAGCTTAAAGAAACAGGTCATAGCGATGTCTCAATCAAGCTCTATGAGGGACTCAGACACGAGATACATAACGAAGACGAAAGATTTAACGTTTATGCAGATATCGCATCCTGGTGCGATTCTGTAATCGACAGATAAGAGGTATAAAAATGCTTGTTTTTTATAATATTGTCAAAAGTGCGTTTTACAAGATTTTTGCTGTAATCATCGCTATGCTTATGACTGTGAGTAACGGTATCAATGCAGGTTTCAACGGTGATATCTATCCGTACGAATCAAACTCAAAAGTATTCGGACTTGAAACAATTGAACGTGCTCAGGGCGTAACGACCGACGGTGAGAGTTGGTATTTCAGCGGAAAGAATTCTCTTGTTAAAATTGCGTTTGATAATCAGACTGTCCTTGCTTATAATTATGATGCCATACCTGATGAGCTTGCAGATGCTTATGGTTCTGCTCATATAGGCGGTATCAGTTACTGTGACGGATATATCTATGCGCCGCTTGAAGACAGTAAGGTGTGGGAGTATCCGATTGTAGCAGTTTATGACGCTGAAACTCTTGAGTTTACAGGCGAGTACGAAGTGCTTTCAAATGATATACTCACACGCGGAATGTCATGGCTCTCCTGCGATGAAGAAAACGGACTTATCTATTCTTCACACAGTAAGGAAGCAACGGAAATTTACTGCTTTGACCTCGAAACTTTCGATTATGTAAAGACAGTTGAACTCTCTGAAACTGTCGGAAAGATTCAGGGCGGAGAAGTGTATAACGGACTTATTTACGTCGGCACTAACGATGCAACAAGAGCTGTTTATACAATCAACCCGTTTACTGGTGAAGTAGTTAAATGCTTCGACAGAATTATGTATGAATGGAAGCTCATCGACAACTTCGGTGGAGAAGGTGAGGACGTCACCGTTTATCCGATGGAGGACGGCACACTCATCCACGCCCTTGATATAGGTGCATTGTTTATGGATTCTAACTTAAGACATTATAAGTGGGATATATAAAAAAGACAGGGGACGTTTCTATGTCTAATGTCGATAAGACAGGTGAGCAGACTGACGGGAATAAGCTTTGGTGTTGTTAGAAAATTCTTCTAACAACACGGAACTGTTCCTTGTGTTTGTCGGGATATGGAACTGGCATTCTAGAATACTGATTGTGGGGGCATATAAATGAGAAGTAAATGCAAATTAATTATTTTTTGTGGTTTGGTTTTAATTTTAATCGCTGCAATATGTTTGCTTGTTTTTGTGGAATTGGCGGGTCGATTAGATGAGTCAGACACTACTCAATTGGTAGCAACTGTTACTGAAGTAATTTGTGATGATTTCGAAAATCAAGATAATATTAAGATATATACTGAAGAATATAATAATAGTT
>JAGBFD010000098.1 GCA_017936645.1 Clostridia bacterium | reverse complement strand
TCAATTGCAAGACGCTTGTGACCCATATCCTGAAGTGCTATAACCTCAGCTCGTACTTCTTCCTGAGTGAGCTTCTTTCTCGTGATGCACTTATTCTGTCTGTGATAAGGACAGTAAACACAACCGTTGATACAGTAGTTTGAAAGATAAAGCGGTGCAAAAATTACGATACGGTTGCCGTAAAATGCGAGCTTGATTTCTTCTGCGATCGCATAGATCTTTTCAACGACTTCAGGGATGTCACAGGCGAGAAGAACCGATGCCTCACGGTGAGTAAGTCCTGCACAGACACAACCTGTCTCAGTCTTTTTCGGACGAGCTTTTTCAAGGATTTCCTCGATAAGCTCAATGTTGTTTTTATTAGCTTCGGCATATTCGAGAGTAGCACGGATTTCTCCGTCGTGGATAAACTCTGCAGCCTGTAATGATTTAGGATTATATTCAGCCATTATACACATCTCCTCTTGCGGTTACGATTTCATAACCGATTTTTTTAATTCTTTTTGATAGATTTTCTTTACTCTGTGCGGATTCGTCTCCGTCAGAGAGTTTGTTGTTGTAAAGCTCATATTTTTTTCTGACCGAGCTTGGTGAAAGGTTCGGCATGACTACATTTGCCCCTGCAAGTATACCTTTTTCACGTCCGTTTCCGTCGATAGTGCCGAGTGCCGTTGTCGCAGGCAGCAGGACAGGCGGGTGAATAAGACGGATAACTGAAAGAAGATAGCAGGTAAGCTCTGCGGAGCCGCCTTTTTTGTCTGCAAACGGTGTTTCGCGGTGAGGGACGAAAGGTCCTATGCCACACATATCGGGCTTGAATTCCTCGATGAATTTCAGGTCTTTTGCAATCATCTGTGTCGTCTGAAAAGGAGAACCGACCATAAATCCACAGCCTGTCTGAAAACCGAGCTTTCTGAGATTTTTCAGGCAGTTCATCCTGTTTTCAAATCTCATCTCTTCTGGATGAAGCTTTGCATAATGTGCTTCATCTGCCGTTTCGTGGCGGAGAAGATAGCGGTCAGCTCCTGCAAGTCGGAGCTTTCTGTAGCTTTCTTCGCTTCGCTCTCCCAAAGAAAGAGTAACTGCACAGTCAGGATGATTCTGTTTTATTGATTTCACGATATCACAAAGCCTATCATCGCTGAAAAAAGCATCCTCACCACCCTGAAGAACGAAGGTGCGAAAGCCTAATGAGTAGCCTTCGTCGCAACACTCAAGGATTTCATCTTTTGTAAGGCGGTAACGCTCACACTTTTTGTTTGAACGTCTTATTCCGCAGTAGAGACAATCATTTTTGCAGAAATTGCTGACTTCTATGAGTCCGCGGATAAAGACCGTATTGCCGTAGATAGCTCTTCGAGTCTTATCTGCTTTTTCTGCAAGGACTGCCGCGGCTTCTTCATTTGCGTTTTCGATGAGATACTGATACTCTTCAAGGGATAATGATTTCTCTTTTTCAAGCTTTTCGATGAGAGAAAAAAGTTTAGTCATTCGTTATCACACCCGAATAAGCTGTCTTTACGCTGACGCCGTCAAGTCTTCCGATTTTACCCGAAAGAGCAGAAATCGTATCCTGAGGAGCGTCAATCGCAATGCTTATGATATTTATATTCTTTTCACGGTAAGGAATTCCCATCCTGCCGATGATGAATTCACCGTAATTGTGTAAAACAGAATTGAGCTTTTCTACAGTTTCGCTGTTTTCAACGATAATGCTCATAACTGCAACTCTTGTTTCCATATTTACCTCCAAAAAAATTGCCGCACCCGAAAAAGGGTACGGCAAGACAAATTTTTCTTAAAATTCAGCCGTAACCTTTCACTCAGAATCAGTCTTTATGTCAGGTACAAACTTTGTATATTGATTATACAATCTCTGAAATTAATTGTCAATATTAAATTGTTTATTTTTTGTCAATCTTTTATTTCCACCTGAAAAAGGTATCTCCTGCACCGATTTCAAAGTGATATTTTGCAATTCCGAGGTCAATTCTGGCATAAAAGCCGAGGAGCGTTTTTGCCTCAACTAAATCACCGTCAAGTACAAAAACAAACTTCTGCTGATTGATGGCTGTCGGTGCGAGCTGAACGGATTCCATAGCTTTTCTGAACCATTCAGGCATATCTCCATTTTTTATCTTGCTGAGTTCTTCGACTGATTTTGTCGGTCGGGGATGACCCTGAGTCTGACCGTACCCCAGAGCGATAACTATGAGAAGCTTTTCTCCCTTTGGTATTTCACACACTATTTTTGATTTATTGTAAGTCAGGGCGACCCAGCAGGTGTTAAGACCGAGCTGCTGAGCACGGAGGACTATCTGCTCACCGTAATATCCGCATTTTTCTTCGTCTTCTTTTTTGCCGACGACAGTTATGTAGTTGCTGCATCCCTCAAATTTTCCGTATGTAGCCATGCCTGATCCGAAAGCCTCAGGTTCATTGAGCTGTAAATGAAACAACAGACCGCTTTTTTCGTTACAGTCATCTATTGTTTTTTGAAGTTCTTTTACGATTTCGGGTTCAATAGCTTTGTTAATATACTTTCGTACTGAGTGACGGGAAATGACGGCTTCGTTAAGAGTCATACAAAACACCTCCTGCGTAGATATTTCGATTATAGCATATTTATATGTAAAAAAAAGAAACCGATATTTGTAAAGAGTGAAAAATAAATTTACGTTGAAAGAAACAGTAATATTTGATATAATAAAGAAAAGTTTTCCGGAAGGAGATTGTTAAATGTCACTTTTTAAATCAATCGTAGCAGTTTTTACTTCAATAATCACATTTTTCGGAACGGTATGGAATGCAGGAATTGATTTTGTGAATGATTATTCTTTCACTGTTGATACCTCTGAGCTCGGAGAGGTGCTTGTGAACCCTGCAAGTAATGTAAATGTCTGGTCGATTCAGGGCAACCCGTTTGTCGGAGTAAAAGTAAATGAAGAAAACAATATCTTTGAGTTTGTCGAGTATATTCAGCTGATGCAATGTATAGGCGGCAATGCTGACCGTGACCTTTTTAAAGATCCGTATGATACGAATGTGCTTGATGATTACGATTTTACAAAGCTTATAGAAAACTGCAGAGGAATTCTCGGACTCGGAGCAAAGCCGATGCTCAAGCTCGGAAGTGTTCCTTTGAAATATTCCTCTCAGGCTCTTGAGGGTGCAGATTTCGGTACAAACATCTATCCTCCTGATGATTACGATGTTTATTATAACTATATCGCTGCAATAGCTCAGGCTCTCGTCGATGAATTCGGCAGGGATGAGGTGCTTTCGTGGCGTTTCGGAGTTATGACGGAGTTTGAAAACTCTCAGTGGTTTATGGCTGTCAGCGGCGATCCTGATGAGTCCGCAGTCGAGTACTGCAAGCTCTATGACTATACAGTACAGGCACTTATAGATGTCATCGGTGAGGATGTTTTTGTCGGTGCACACGCAATGGCTGTAACTGAAGGACTTTGGGATGAAAGAATTTTTATCAACCATTGTGCAAAAGGTACCAACTACAAAACAGGCGAAAAGGGAAGCAGAATCTGCTACCTTACCGCCTCATTCTACGATTATTCTCCGGGTGAAGAAACAAGCGGAATGAATTTCGAAAAAACGATGAAACACCTTAAGAAAGCCGCAGATAAAGCAGGCCTTGAAAACCTTATTTTCGGTGTCGATGAAGGCAGACTTCTTACGGGAAATAATAGCGGACATGTCGACAACCAGCTTCTTACCCGTACTGTCGGCTACACATATCAGGCGGCATACGATGCAAGACTTTACCGTACGATGTTCAATAACGACATCAACTATTTCTCTTCGTGGTCATTTCTTTCAAGCGGACTTCTGGAGGGCAATCCGACGGTAAGCTACCACGTTGCAAGTAATGCCGCAAAATTTGACGGGGCAAGACTTGCCAAAACTAAAAAAACTTACCGTGCTCTTTTCCCGAATATTGAGGTTGATGCTGTTTCGGCTTATGACAAAGAGACGGATACAGTTCGCATTATGGCATATAATTTTAAAAATGATGCAGAGTATCAAAACACAGCGAGCCTGAAGTTCAAAGTAAAGGTGCCGCAGTTTGACTGTGAGAAAGTTGCCGTAACGGCCTATGTTATAGATGATGACTGCAACTACTTTGATGAGTGGCAGGAAGACAGAGTGAAGTACGGAATAGGTGACGATTGCTTCAGCTGGTCTCCCGATGATCCTGAGATAGGAAGTCCGACTACTCTTTCAGCACAGTGGGCAAGGGATATCTACTTTAACGAGCTTGAAGCAAAGTACAAGGAGTGTTCAAGGCTTGTACCGCAGACGTTTGAAGCAGAGGTTAAAAGAGGCAAAGTGAAGCTTGATATTAATCTTGATCCGAATGCGGTAGTATTTTACGAAATAACTCCCGTAAAATAAAATTAAAAGCGATAGAAATCCGTAAAAGGAAATCTATCGCTTTTTTGTTGCTGATTTTCAGCAGTATTTTTCTTTGAGATATTCCATAGCCATAAGGTAGCCGTCGAAGCCGTACCCTGCGAATTTCTTTTCAGCATACAGACCGACAAAGGATATTTTGCGGAAATCCTCTCTCGAATCCACGTCTGAGATATGCACTTCGCAGGTGGGGATTGCCACAGCCTTGAGTGCATCGAGGATCGCTACGCTTGTGTGAGTATATGCTGCAGGGTTGATAACGATACCGTCAACCTTGCCGTAGGATTCCTGGATTTTATCGACGATTGAGCCCTCGTGATTTGACTGAAAAAGATCAACCGTTACATTTATTTCCTCAGCCTTTTTTTCGATAAGGCCGCAGAGGTCAGCATAGGTGTTTTTTCCGTAAATATCAGGCTCTCTTATGCCGAGCATATTGATGTTCGGTCCGTTGATGACTAAAATATGCATTTTATCACTCTTTCTGTTGTGATTTCCGCATCGGGACTTACCTCGACGGTGAAGTCTGCAAATGCTTCGTAGGTGTCTTTTCTCGCTTCGTAGATTTTTTTTACGGCATCCTCATCCTTCGAAAGAGGGCGACCGTCAAGAGAGAGAAGCGAGAGGTCTTTTTTCAGATATATTACCGTACCGTTTTGTCCGAGGGCATCACGGTTTTCTTTTTTCATAACGGCACCGCCGCCCGTTGCGATTATCCTGCCGAGCTGTTTGCCGACGGACTTTACCGCTTCGGTTTCAAGCTCACGGAAATACGGTTCACCCTCCGCAGAAAAGATCTCAGGGATTGTACGGCCGTCAGCCTTTACGATCTCTTCGTCCGTGTCGAGAGCTTCCCGCTGAAGCTTTTCGGAAAGGATTTTTGCTACCGTTGATTTTCCGCAACCGGGCATACCGATGAGAACGATGTTTTTCTGCTCTTTCAGCATGGAGTTGCAGATGTCGTTGATGTCTTTATTGCACAGCTGCACATCAGGAAACTGCTCCGCAGAGCGAAGACCCTGAGCGACGAGCATTTTCAGTCCGTTTGCACAGGGGATACCAAGCTCCTCGGCATCGAGCAGAAGCTGAGTTTTACAGGGGTTATAAATCAGGTCAAGCACACAGCATAGGTTTGTGAATTTCCTGAGGTCTACGAGTCTTTCACCGTTGTGGGGGTACATTCCGACGGGTGTCGTGTTTACGATGATGTCTGCATCATAGTGCCTGTGAAGATTATCGTAATTGTTTTCACCGCTTCTGCTGACCACAATGATTTCTTTTGCACCGCAGTCTTTTGCGACGGCACATACGGTAAGGCTTGCTCCGCCGCTGCCGAGGACAAGCACTTTTTTACCGTCATAGTCTGCACCGCAGGATCTTGACATAAAATCAAAGCCGAAATAGTCCGTATTGTCACCGTAAAGTGTGCCGTCAGGCCTTCTTATGACGGTGTTTACGCTGCCGATTTTCTCAGCAGTTTCGGAAAGCTCGTCGCAATGGTTGTAAGCATCTATTTTATATGGGATTGTGACATTGTAAGCTTTGAGCGTTTTGTCTTTAAAAAACTCGTCAAGCTCTTCAGGTTCACGGCAGAAAAGCTCGTAAGGATATGAGCCGAAATGTGCGTGGATCTGCGGGGAAAGACTGTGCGAAAGCTTACGTCCGAGTAAACCGTACATCGTCATTCCTCCGTGTAGCTTCCGAGGTAAGTAAACTCTTCACAGTCGTTTTCAAGCTCCTGAATGAGTCTCTTGAATTCAGCAGAGTAGACGGAAGCATCGATATCAAAATAGAACTTGAACTCGAAATTACTGCCGGGTATGGGACGGCTTTCAAGTTTTGTGAGATTGAGTCCGCGTGCGGCAAAACGAGCGATTATATTGTAAAGCGAACCGGGAGTATGTGGGACGGTGAGGATGATACTTGTTTTGTCAGCACCCGGATAAATTTCAGGTTCTTTGGAAATGCAGATGAACCTTGTGTAGTTGTTCTGTGTGTTCTGGATATTGCCTGAAAGGATTCTGAGACCGTAGAGCTCAGCACACTCCTTTGCCCCTATAGCGGCAATGTCTGTTCTGCCCGACTCTGCAACGATCTTTGCTGCCTCGGCTGTGTTTTTGCAAACGTGAGCCTTAACACCAAGTTGACTGATGAAAGCAGAGCACTGGTTGAGTGCCTGTTCGTGCGAATAAATTTCTTTGATAGAGCTGATACTCGTTCCGCTGTTTGCAAGGAGCTTGTGCTCAATGCAGAGCTTCATACTGTGTGTGATGTAGAAGCTGTATTTTGACATAAGGTCATAAACCTGATTGACTGAACCTGCGGTGCTGTTTTCAACGGGCAGGATTCCGTAACGGCAAAGACCTGAGTCAACTGCTTTGAAGACATCTTCAAAACCGTTGAAATACATTATGCTCGGGTAAGCAAACATCTTGTCACAAGCGTGCTGAGAGTAAGCACCCTCGACACCCTGACAGGCTACGACGGCACGGTTGATACGCTCTTTCGGGGTTTGCTCTGTAACCTTTTCGATTTTTTCTATGAGATTGGATTTTTTTGAGTTGAGACCTCTCTGATAGGAGCAGCTTACGTCAAATATCGTCTGATAAAGAACTCTTGCGTATTCGCTGAATTCAGGTGAAACCTTTGCTGTTACCTTATTTATAACCTGACGTTCACGCTCTCTGTCCGAAACAGGAAGTCCGTTTTCTTTTTTGTATGCAGCGATTGCGGCTGCAGTAGTCATTCTTTTTTCAAAGAGACGTACAAGTTCATTGTCGATAGTGTCTATTTCGTTTCTGAGTTCATTTATATTCATGGGATCACCTTTATATAAGATTAATAAGTGCGAGTGCCGTTACGGCTTCGATACACGGAACGGCTCTGGGCACGATGCACGGGTCGTGTCTGCCTTCGATGACAAGCTCTTCTTGTGTCATAGTTTCAAGGTTGACCGTCATTTGCGGCTTTGAGATCGACGGAGTGGGTTTGACAGCCACACGGAAGATGACGGGCATAGAAGAGGTTATACCGCCGAGGATACCGCCGTGATTGTTTGTTTTGGCTGTGATCTTGCCGTCTGTTATGATAAAATCGTCGTTATTTTCGCTGCCTCTGAGATCAGCACAGTCAAATCCGTTGCCGAATTCAATTCCCTTTATGGCAGGAATGGCGAAGACAGCACGGCTGATTACGTTTTCGACTCCGTCAAACATCGGTTCACCGAGACCTGCAGGCAGACCAGTGACCGCACATTCGATGACTCCGCCTACGGAATCACCGTCAAGCCTTGCTGCTTCTATCTTTGAAAGAATTTTTTCTTTAACGCTGTCATCGATCAGCGGAAATTCCTTTGACGAAACGTCTTTGAGCAGATCAGCATTTACATTCACGGGATCAAAGCGTGAGTCTTTGACTCCTGCAATTTTTTCTATATGAGCACCGATGCGGATTCCTTTTTCTTCGAGTATCTGCATCGCAACTGCACCTGCAAAGCAGAGAGGAGCAGTCATTCTGCCTGAAAAGTTTCCGCCGCCGCGGATATCATTGAATCCGTTGTGCTTTACATAAGCCGCAAAGTCTGAGTGTGAGGGACGGGGGAGAGTCTTCAGCTTGGAATAATCCTTTGAGTGCTGATCGCTGTTCTTTATGACAGCACAAAGCGGAGCTCCGCAGGTGATGCCGTCCACGATGCCCGATATGATTGTGGGGATGTCAGCTTCCTTACGCTTGGTCGAGTATGCATTTTTTCCGGGAGCACGACGTGCCATAAAACGGCTGATTTTGTCCATATCAAGCTTTATACCTGCAGGGATGCCGTCAACCACAATGCCGATAGCCTCTGAATGGGACTGACCGAAAACACTTATTTTGATTTTTTCACCAAAGCTACATGACATTTGCGTCACCTCCGAGAGAGTTGAAGTCTTCAAAAAACTCAGGATAGGATTTATTTACTGCCTGAGCACCGTTTATTATAACACAGTTTTCACACTTTTGTGAAGCGACCGCAGCTGACATAACGATTCTGTGATCGTTGAAGCTGTCGACCGTTCCGCCCGTAAGTGTTTTCTTCCCGTTTACTGTGATTCCGTCATCCGTTTCGTATGCCTCTCCGCCGAGAGAAACAATCATTTCAACGGTAGATTTTATTCTGTCGCTTTCTTTGAGTCGAAGACGGCCTGCGTTAAAAATCTTTGTAGTGCCTTCGGCAGTGGCGGCAACGGCGCAGATTACGGGGACGAGGTCGGGGATATCGGATGCATCAATCTCAGCACCGTGAATATCTGAAAGTGAAACGCGGACAAGACTGTTTTCTTCGGTAATTTTTCCGCCTAATGAGCGAAGCACATCGAGGATTTTTCTGTCACCCTGAGTCGAATTCAGCTCAAGTCCTGAAACCTCTGCACCCATGGCGAGGAGAAACGCTGCATTTGACCAGTCGCCCTCAACGGTGTAATCGCCTGCTTTGAAGCTGCCGTGTTTGATTTTATATATGTTTGCGTTTTCTGTGATGTCAGCACCGAAGTCTGAAAGGACGCTTGTGGTGATGTCGATATACGGCTTTGACTCCACGGGAGGGATTATTTCAATTTCGCTTTCCTCTTCACAAATAGGGAGGGCGAGCAGAAGTCCCGTGATAAACTGAGAGCTGATGTTACCTGCAATTGTGAATTTTCCGCCTGTCAGTCTGCCTGAAATGTGAAGCGGAAATTCGTCGTTGCATTTTACACCGTGACGTTTCATCTCTTCTACAAGCGGAGCGATCGGACGCGAAGAGAGTCTGCCGTGGACGGTAAATGTCGCATCCACCCCAAGAGCAGCTGCCACGGGGAGCATAAAGCGAAGAGTTGAGCCGCTTTCACCGCAGTCGAGATCTGCTTTTTCGGGGAAAACATCGGGAGGACAGACTGTCCACTCGTTTCCGTTTTTTTCTATTGTAACTCCGAGAGCTCTGAGGCAACCTGCAGTCGCTTCAATGTCATCGGAGGTTTTATTCAGTCTGATTATACTCTTTCCTTTGGCAAGTGCCGCACAGATAAGCATTCTGTGAGCGACCGATTTGGAGGCAGGTGCCTCGACTTTTCCTGAAAGAGAGAGGGGATTTATTTTTATGTTCATTCAAGAAGCTCCTTAAACTCTGCAAGAGCGATATTCATAATCCTGCACTGACCGATTTTTTCAGGAATAATAATTGAAATTTTGCCCGAAGAACTTTTCTTGTCATTCTCAGCGGCATAGTAAAGCTCACTCGTCTTATATGGGCAGGTAATCGGCAGATTGTTTTCAAGCAGGGCATCGACGATCTCATCCTGACAACGCTCGGAAGAAAATCCGTTTTTCCACGATATTTCGGAGATGAGAAGCATACCCATTGCGACGGCTTTTCCGTGCGGGATTTCAAAATTACTCATTTTTTCAATGGAATGAGCGAGAGTGTGACCGAAATTCAGAAGCTGTCGTTTGCCTGTGTCGAATTCGTCTTCGTTAACGATTGCACTTTTGATTGAAACGCAACGAGCGATAATCTTTTCAAGATTTCTTGCAATGTCACCTTCTTTGACTGTTTCAAAAAGGTTTTTGTCAGCGATGACACCGTATTTTATCACTTCAGCCATACCGTCTGCAAAAATCTCTGAAGAAAGAGTCAGAAGCATCTGAAGGTCGCAGAGCACAAGCTCAGGCTGATTGAAAACGCCTGCAAGATTTTTGCCCGCTTTGAGGTTAACTGCGGTCTTTCCGCCTACGGATGAGTCGACCATCGCAAGAAGCGTCGTCGGAATCTGTACGAGGTGCATACCTCTCATATACATAGCGGCAGCCAGTCCCGTGAGGTCGCCCGTTACACCGCCGCCGAGAGCTACGAGAACGTCTTTGCGTGAAAAATGATTTGATGCGAGGAATTCAAGCAGCTCGAAAAGTACTTCAGGAGACTTTGACTTTTCACCGTTCGGAAAGACGAAAGTCTTGTGCTTTAAATTCTCTTCGTCAAGATATTTTACTGCTTTTTCAGCGTGAAGAGCTGCGACGTTGTCGTCTGTGACGATACACACGTTGACATCTCCGAAAAAGCTTTTTATCTTTTTGCCGAGGAGTGCGACGGTGTTCTGCCCGATTATGACGTCATATTCTTTTGAAGCATTAACCTTAACTGTTTCCATAATAAATCAACCTGCCTGTTTCTTTGTATCTTTACCTTCTTTAAGCAGAGCGGAAAGTGCTGTGCTGTCAGCGTTTCTGAGTGCATCTCTGTACTGCTGAAGGTTTTCTATAAGTGTATCAATCTCTTTTACGAGATAGTCGTTATTTTCAAGGAAAAGCTCTGTCCACATTTTTTCGTTGAGCTTTGCAACTCTCGTCATATCTTTGTAACTACCTGCCGAAAAACCTTTTCTGTTCAGCGCAGTAGGACTTTTTACATATGCATTGGAAACGACGTGAGCGAGCTGAGAAGTGTATGCGATGATCCTGTCGTGATCATCAGGAGTTGAAAAAGTGATGTCTGCAAAACCGATAGAGGTGAAAAACTTCTTGACCTTATCAAGAAGAGCGATGTCTGAAATCCCGTGAGGAGTAAGAATCATCGAAGCACCTTTGAAAAGACTTGCACGTGAGTAGTCAAAGCCCCAGAACTGTGTACCTGCCATCGGATGACCACCGATGAAGGTGAAATCGTGCTTTTGGGCAAGCGGGTTTATTCTGTCACAGACGTGTCTTTTGACACCGCTGCAGTCAATCACGATACTGTCTTTTTTGAAATTGTCAGCGTTTTCGGTGATGTAATCAACAGTTGCCTGCGGATAAAGAGAAACGATGACTATGTCACAACAGGGGAGAGTTTCGCTGTCAAGCGTTGAGTCGACTGCTCCGACAAGCTGTGCCGCAAGCATCGTGCTTTCAAGGATGTCATAGCCGTAGACTTTATGTTCTCCAGTTTCTTTGATTGCTCTTGCCATCGAACCTCCGATAAGTCCGAGACCGACTATTCCGATATTCATTGTCGCAGCTCCTTTCGTCAATCCTCATTGTTGCCGTGAAGCACTTTGCGGATTACTTCAGCTTCTTTTACTACCTGAGCGAACTGAGAAGGGGTGAGTGCCTGAGGTCCGTCGCACAGAGCGTGAGCAGGGTCGTTATGAACTTCGATCATAAGACCGTCCGCACCTGCTGCAACAGCTGAAAGAGCGAGTGGACGGACGAGTCTTGAAAGACCTGCTGCGTGGCTCGGATCAGCGATAACCGGCAGATGTGATTTTTCTTTAAGAAGAGCGATAGCGGAGACGTCCATTGTGTTTCTTGTGTATTTTTCGAAGGTTCTGATACCTCTTTCGCAGAGGATAACCTTTTCATTTCCGCCTGCCATAATGTACTCCGCACTCATGAGGAGCTCTTCCATTGTACTTGAAAGTCCGCGTTTAAGGAGGATCGGCTTATCAGTATGACCGAGCTCTTTGAGAAGCTCGAAGTTCTGCATATTTCTTGCTCCGACCTGGATGACATCGACGTTTTCGAAGAGCTCAAGATGAGAGATATCCATAATCTCCGTAACGATCGGCATACCCGTCTCAGCATTTGCTTTTTCAAGAAGTTTAAGTCCCTCAGCCCTCATTCCCTGGAAAGCGTATGGAGATGTTCTTGGCTTGAAAGCACCACCGCGAAGAAGCATTGCACCTGCTTCTTTCGTTTCTCTTGCGATAGAGCAGATCTGCTCGGGAGACTCAACAGAGCAGGGTCCTGCGATGTACTGAAAGTTTCCTCCGCCTATTTTAAATCCACCGATGTCGACAACCGTATCATCCGGGTGAAATTTTCGGTTTGCGTTTTTGAACGGTTCGCTGATGCGTGTAACCTTTTCTACGATGTCAAGACTGTTTATAAGGTCAATGTCAACGTGACTTGTGTCACCTATAAGACCGAGAATTGTTTCAAATTCACCTACAGTTTCGTGAACGTCGATATTCATCGATCTGAGCCATTCTACAAGATGCTCCTGCTGAGCCTTGTCGATGTCGTTTTTAACTACTACTACCATAATCGAAACCTCCTGAAAAGTAAAAAGTTCCGCAGTGTAATTTTACTGCGGAACTTTGAAAAAGCTATTCTGAAAAGACTTTACAGCAAAACCAACTGACTCTATTAACTTTTGTTAATAAAGTAAAAGTAAAAGTATTCAGCTGCAAAAACATTTCGCTTCATCGCTTTAATCTCCTGAAATTTTTACTGATTATAACACCGCAGTAGTAGTATGTCAAGCTTTTTATTAAATTTTTTTAACAGCAATATACTGTTGAATTATAAAAGGTTTTTAAGATTGCTCTTACCTGTACGGATGTTAAATCTGAGAGTTTTTTTCTTGCCGTCTTCTATGTAGCAGATACGCACATCTTCTTTTGTAACATACTCAGCGGAAAGGATCTCAGCTTCACTTCTCTTAAAGAAGAGCTTGAGATACTCGGTCGTCTCGTCGTCGTAGTCACCTGCATTGTCGGAAACAAAGAGAACGCTTCCGAAAAGATTATTGATCTTTGCGAGGAGGAGCTTCTGATCCATAGTGAACTTAAGATTTTTGTCACGAAGGAAGAAAACGTCGGGATCGTTACAGAAAACTCTCTGATCGAGATGACGGCGCAGGAAGGTATTGTTGATAGCGTGTCTTGTGTTGACGATCTCCATATTGAGAAGGAGCTTGTCGATGAAGTTGAACTCAAAGTGAGGAGAAACGTCACAGCCGATACGGCAGGCATCTACCACACCGAATGAAGGTCCGAGAGGCACACCGCAACCAAGGATGAGTTTTTCTTCGCCGACACATTCACGAAGGAAGTCCATTGCCTCACACATAATAGTACCGCGTGTCTTACCGTGTCTCGGAAGCATAGCCTCAGAATAAAGGAAGTCGAGCTTGACCATATCAAAGCCCCACTCGTTGACGATTACGTCAAAGAAGTGTTTGATATATTCTCTTGCCTCAGGATGATAGAAGTCGAGCGTGTAGGCTCCGCCCCATCCCTGACAGCCGAGCAACGGCTTGCCTTTCTCATCCTTGATGAGCCAGTCGGGATGCTCTTTTGCGACTCTTGAAACACGCTGAGCGCTGAACGGAGCGATCCAGATACCTGCAAGGTAGCCCTTGTCGTGGATCTTGTCAGCGATGTATTTCATTCCGTTGGGGAATTTAGCGGGATTAGGATCAAGCCAGTCACCTACGAAGGTTTCATAGCCGTCGTCGATCTGGAAGATTGAAACGCTGTCCTTAGCCTTGTCGAGTCCGTTGAGGTCACGAAGGATGATTTCTTCGTTGATCTTCTGATAGTAGTTGTACCATGATGTATAACCTGAGAGGTAGTCGATCTTCGGCTTTCTGAGATCCATTGAACCGAAATACTTATCGAAAACTTCGTCATAGCTTCCGCTGAAGCAGACTACATCAACGAGTACAGTTTCACTGTCAAGAGTACAGCCTACGATATCTTTTGAAATGCTGAAACAGTTTTTGTTGCAGTCGAGCTCGAAAAGAGTGTAACCTGCTCTTTCGCTGAGTGAGCCGAGAAGCTCCATGGATTCGCCGTTTCTGAAGTAAGTATACGTATACGAATGGAAAAGTCCTGTTTTGTCGTACTCTGCAAAGTGGTAGTCACCCTGAACACCTGCGAAAAACTTTGTATAGTCGCAGAGATGAGTGATCTTGCCGAGGCCGGGAATCTTATCGTCAGCGTGGCACTCGTAGCATTTTGTCCATGACTGGAAACCGTTTGCAAAGAAAACCTCTTTTTTGTCAAGAGTCTTTGATGCATCAAGTCTGAATTCGAGCATTTCCATAGGAGATTTAGGCTTAAGGATACACTTTACAGCGTTTTCGTTGATAGTGAGATCAAGCTCATAGTGGTTGCTTTCGGAATTACAGCTTTCGTAAGAAACTCCGTTTACTTTGTATCTGAGATACGGCTTAAAATTAAACATTTACACGAATCCTCCAAAAGTAAATTTATACATTTTCTATTCTATCATACAATTATAAACATTTCAAATATTTTTGTATTAAAATTGACACGGACAGACAACGGTGTTAAAATGATATCCAAACTTTTAACCCGAAGGAAGGAAATATGATAATGCTCGGTGTTTTGGTCAATGTTGCGACAGCACTCATCGGCGGTCTGGTCGGAACGCTTTTTAAAAAAGGAATACCTGAAAAGATTACCAATGCCGTGATGACGGCAGTCGGACTTTGCGTTGTTTATATAGGAATTGACGGTGCACTCAAGGGTGACAATACGCTTGTACTGATCATATCAATGCTTATAGGTACGGTTATCGGTTCTCTTATAGACATCGACGATAAGATAAACAGACTCGGGAAATGGGTCGAAAAGAAATTTAATAAGGGGAAAAAAAAAGTTTCAATCGCAGAAGGCTTTGTAACAGCAACACTCCTTTTCTGTGTCGGATCAATGACCGTTGTGGGTTCACTGAATGCGGGTCTGCTCGGTGATAACCGTATGCTTTACACTAAGGCGATACTCGACCTCGTTTCGGGTACGGTCATAGCGACGAGCTGTGGCATAGGTGTGGTCTTTTCGGCTGTATCTGTTTTTGTGATTCAGGGCGGTATAGTGCTTCTTGCTGAGCAGCTCAACGGAATCCTTACCACTCAGGCAATCAATGAGATGACTTGTGTCGGTTCGGTTATAATAATAGCTCTCGGACTTAACCTTGTCGGAATTTCAAAGTTCAAGGTAGCGAATTTTATGCCGGCAATTTTTCTCGCTCCTTTTGTGTGTCTGCTGATGAATTTACTTCCTTTTTCTATATGATTTACATATTGAAAAAGAGCACGGATTCTGATATAATATTTTCGTTAAATTTAATTCAGAGGTTGTTTTATGAAAAAGGACGGTTCAAAGAAAAAGTTTTCGGATAAAAAGATAGTGATACTGTTTCTTGTAGGACTGGCACTTATCTTTGCGATAGTTGCAGTCGTGGTTCATTTCACTACGAAGGTGACTGATGATTCTTATAGAGACTGTGCCGTAGGCGATGTCGACGGTAACGGATATATAAACTCTGCTGATGCTAAGCTTATACTTGATCATATGGCAGGTACCGCGGAACTTTTTGACTCACAGAAGGAAAACGGTGACGTGAATCTCGACGGTAAGCTTGACAATGCGGACGTTGAGCTTATCCAGGCTTATGCAACGGGTACGGTAAAAAAACTGCCTCTCACAGATGAGGAAGAGACGACTGACACACATAAAGAGAATAACATTACGCATATCAGCGAGAAAGCAGAGTCGACCGTACAGGTTGAAAACAGCTGGTCAAACGGTGACGGCACATACTCCTATCAGCTGAAGATCAATATCAAAAATCTCAGAGAGTCCCGTTTGAGAAACTGGGAGACAGAGGTTGTACTCAGTAATGATGTGAAAATCTCAAAGAGTTGGGACTGTGAGTGTAGCGTAAACGGAGATACACTTACTGTAGAAGGTGAGAGCATACCTGCAGAGGAAACTATGAGCTGTGGTGTAATTGTAATCGCCCCTGAAAATACGGAAGTTGAGTCTCTCTCAACAGACAACTGAAAAACCAACGGATTGCAAAGAAACTGTTCTCTGCAATCCGTTTTTCTTACTCTTCCATTTGTCTTCCGAGGAAAGAGGCTGCGACCTGTGCGAGCTTGATCTCTGTAGGTGAAATCCGTGTGCCGTCACCGAAAAGAAAAAGTACTGCACCGAGGATATCTCCGTTTGTGATGATAGGTGCGGCGATAGAAGCCGCAAGTGATACGCCTTCTATCGGATAAAGCATATTGTCTGAGTCACCTGTAAAAACTTTGCGTTCCTCCATAATGTTTTCGAGATCTTCGCTGATGTGCTTATCCATAAAGTCCTTCTTTGATACGCCTGCACACGAAATTACGTGGTCACGGTCACAGATGAGAACCGGTGTATTTACACTTCTGTAAAGTACATCAGCATAATGCTCCGTTACATCGGAAAGTTCACCTACAGGGGAATATTTTTTGAAAATTACACCGCCCTGGGTGTCCGTAAAAATTTCGAGCGGTGCACCTTCACGGATGTGCATTGTGCGACGTATCTCTTTCGGGATGACCACACGACCGAGGTCATCTATTCTTCTGACAATGCCTGTTGCTTTCATATATACATTTCTCCTTAAATTACAAATTGTGTTGTTAGTATCTGTAAATGGCGGAGAAATATACTCGTCAGAAAGTTCCCTTTTCAAAACCTTATGACTTGTTGTTAATTAAGCATACTTTGAGGGTTTTACTTTTGAGAAGAATTATGTTATACTACAAAAAATGCTTTTTGTAAAAGGAAGTCGGAAAATGGAAGGGTTGTCGAAAAGAAATGATGCGCTTGATTTATTGAAGCTTTTTTCATCATTTATGATTATTCTCATACATGTACCGTTTTACGGTGAGACAGGTACTGTTGTCAGGGCGATTGCGAGATTTGCAGTTCCGATATTCTTTATGACATCGGGCTTTTTCTGCTACAGGAATAAAGATACGCAGATAAAGAAAAAACTCCTTAAAATTTTTAAGATTCTGATTTTAACTTCAGCTTTTTATAATATAACGGATTTTGTTATCAAACTTTTATCTGACGGAATGGCAGGAGTGAAAACACATTTTGCTGTATATGCACAGGCAGAACGATGGCTCGAACTGATTTTATTCAACAGGCCGTTTTCTGCAACAAGACTGTGGTTTCTGGCAGCACTTGTTTATGTTTATGCGATGCATCTTTTGCTCAAAAAACTTAATGCAGGAACCAAAACAGTTTTTGTCATATCTATGATTGGTTTGATTATAAATATTGTTATGACTGAAGGGTTCTCTTTCTTTGGGATAGTGTTGGATGAACATTATGCAAGAAATTTTCTCCTGACAGGATACCCGTTTTTCGGTATCGGACTTCTTTTACGGGAGTATAGGGAAAAAGTAATCGGAACGAAAATCTCCACGTGTGTTGGGATGATAACGATCGGAGTAGTTTTGACATTGATTTCAAATTATTTTGCGGAGTTATTGTGCCTTTATACAGGTTCTGTATTTGTAGCCGTTTTTGCTTTTATACTCGCAATGAAAGCGGAGGGTAGGACGTATCCTGCGTTTTTGGTCAGACTTTCCGCATCAAGTCTCGGGATATATATACTTCACAGACCCGTCGCAACAGTTGTCACAAAGGTTTTCGAAGTTGTAGGTATAGAAAAAACGTCGGTTGCCGGCGGATTTGCAATTCCGATTCTCGTGTGTATTGTAACCGCTGTTGTTGCTTGTGTTGCGGTGAGGCTTAAAAGTACACTTCATTTGACAAAAACACACAAGTCTGAAATCAAATAACATTATACTCATTATATCAAGCGAGAACAGAGCATTGCATCAAAAAATCACCGATATGCGTAAAGCACTATCGGTGATTTTTATGTACTGTAATAGTGAATGCTTTTTGTATTTAAACATTTCTGCTTGACATTATATTTCTTGTGTCGATTGCATTGCAGATGCCGTCGATATAAGCGTCAGCATCAAATCCGGGTAAGGAAATACTGTTCTGCAGGAAGATGATCATATTGTATATGGTCTGATCCTGATTGGTGATGACGCTGTCATTTGAAAAGTGAAGTTTTTCTTCAAGAGCATAGAGCTTAGCTTCGTAGGGCTTTGCTGCAGGGTTGAGCATGATAGCTTTTACGATTTTTCTCATAGTGAGCATATTGCCCTTTGCATCCTGAAGAGCCTGATTCTCTTCTTTTTTACTTGCGTCGAAGAAGAAGAGAATGGCTGTGATGATCATTACGATCACGAAGAATACGAAGTACAGTCCGCAGTATGTTCCGTAGCTGTAGGGGAAGCCGATTATATATACGACAGAAAGAATCACGGAAATCGGAATCATCACAGATGAAACAATAGCGGCAACTACCTTACGGGGTCTGCCTTCGCTACAGTAAGCAAATACCGTGGTGACTGTCTCAGCGAGAATTGTGCCGAGAAGAGTGATGAGCGAAATCGCTTCAAAGAATGTGTCATGGAGAAACAGTCCGTAAAGGACGCTTGTGATAACGATTACGGCAAAGCCGATCAATAATGTGATAGGTGTTCTTTTCATAATTATTCCTCCCGTTTATCAGACTTTTGAACCGCAGTTGGGACAAAATCTGGTCTGAGCTGTGATTTCAGTATCGCAGTTACTGCACTTTTTCACCATAGAATGACCGCAGTCTGAGCAGAATTTTGCACCGGGCTTAAGCGGTTTATTGCATTCGGGACAGAATGTCTGACCGCAAGCAGGACAGGATTTGCTGTCGTCAGGCATATCCGAACTGCAGTTGGGGCAAGGGTTGATTTTTCTTCCGCATTCGGGGCAGAATTTAGTACCGGGTTCGAATTCAAACGAGCAGGCTGAACACTTGACCTTCGGTGCACCGGCAGTTTTAGTGTTTGTACCGCAGTTGGGACAGAATTTGATGCTCTCGCCTATGGTTGCGTTGCATTTGGGGCATTTCTTAGTGCCTTCTTTTACAGACATTACGTTATCCATATTGCCTACTGTATTTCCCATGACACCGCCGATGCCGAGTCCGAGGCCGGCACCCATACTTGCACCCATAACGGTACCTGCAGGGCCTCTGTTGCCTGCGGCTGTCTCAAGAGTGTCGAAAGATCTCTCCTGCTGATAGTTGTAACCGAGGATATCCATCTCAGCACGTCTTGCAAGTGCTGATTTCAGCTTTCTGACGGCAGGATCGTTTTCAGGTACGTTGATATCGTTGATGAAGAAGTTTTCTACACGGATACCGTACTCAGCAAACTCCTCTCTGAGCTGCTCGCAAAGAGACTTGGAAATGGAATCAAGATGTGAATTGATTTCGAGAATTGAAATTTTTGAAGAAACAAGACAGTTTGAAAGGCGATCCTTTACACGTGTGATGTAAAGTCCCTTGAAATATTCTGTCATAGTTCTGGTATTGAAAACGGGAAGAGTTCCTACGAGCTTGATGAGAAAACGGCGTGAGTCGACTATCTGCAGACCGAACTGGCCGAAAGCTCTGAGAGGGATGAAAACACCGTACTTCGGATCCTGAACCTGAATCGGAGATGTTGTACCCCACTTGATGTCAAGAGAGAATGCACGGTTGATAAACCATACTTCAGCAGAAAAAGGAGACTTTTTGCCGAAAGGAAGGTTAAGCATTTTCTGCAGGCAAGGGATATTGTCCGTAGAAAGGACATACTTTCCGGGACCGAAAATGTCAGCAATCTGACCGTTTTTGATGAGAACTGCTTCCTGAGATTCATTTACAATGAGCTGCGTCCATGTCGCAAGTTCGCTGTTGGGATACTTCCAAGCGAAGATGCTGGAATCAGAATTGAATTTTAAAACATCTACTATTGCCATTTTTACACTTCCAAATCGAGTAATTATACTTATATATAAGTGTAAAAATTATAAACCTAATGAGTTGTTTTGTCAATATTACGACTTCCCGATAAGAAGTGAAATATTAACATTCTATTAATAAAAATTTTAAAAAAGTGTTGAAAAATGGTTTTGTTTGTAGTAATATTGTTTTAAATGGAAAGGAGTGTTATATCAATGAGCGTTTATTGTCCACAGTGTGGTGCGCCTTCAAATTCGAACACAGGTAATTGTGAGTATTGCGGTGCAGCGATTCCTCAGCCTGTTCCTCAGTATCAGCAGCCTCCTCAGTATCAGCAGGCTCCTCAGCAGAACATTTATGTTCAGCAGAATGATCCCAGACAGAATTGGCCCGTTAAGAGTAAGGTTGCAGCAGGATTGCTTGCACTTTTCCTCGGTGGTCTCGGTGTTCACAAGTTCTATCTCGGACAGACGGGTCTCGGAGTTGTTTATTTGCTGTTCTGTTGGACTTGTATTCCTGCTTTTATCGCCTTGATAGATGCTATTATCATTCTTTGCTCAAGCGATGAGAATTTCGAAATAAAGTACAGAGTCCGTAACGGTTAGGATATTAAGAACGAAGCAGTAAGAGCTTCGTTCTTTTATTATGTCTGTATCTTGATATATCGACTGTGTATATGCTATAATAACCGGTGGTGATATTATGGGAAAATACATCGGAATTGACATTGGCGGTACAAAATGTGCCGTTATTGTAGGTGAATATGAAAATGCTCAGATCAATATACTTTCCCGCACAGCGTTTGCGACGCAAGTGAATGAAGATCCGAGCTCGGTGATCGAAAAATTTGCACAGATAATTTCGGAAGAAAGCGATTTTGAGGCTATCGGCATTTCCTGCGGAGGACCGTTGGACAGCAGGTCGGGCGTTATTATCTGTCCTCCGAATCTTCCGAGGTGGATCAACGTGCCTATTGTTGAAATACTTTCGTCACGTTTCAATGTACCTGTTTTTCTGCAAAACGATGCAAACGCCTGTGCTCTTGCAGAGTGGAAGCTTGGCGCGGGTAAGGGTACAAATAGTATGATTTTTCTCACCTTCGGCACAGGTTTCGGTGCAGGACTGATTCTTGACGGCAGACTTTATACAGGTGTGTCGGATATGGCGGGAGAAGTCGGTCATATCAGACTTACGGAGGATGGTCCCAAGGGGTACGGTAAAAACGGTTCGGCAGAAGGCTACTGCAGCGGCGGAGGAATCAGGAATCTTGCAAAGCTTTGCGGACTGGATAAAACGGCAAAGGAACTTGCTGCGGATGCGAAAAACGGTGACGAAAAGGCCAAGGAAATTTATGCAACAAGCGGAAAATATCTCGGCAGGACACTTGCGATACTGATGGATATTCTCAATCCTGAATGTATCGTGATCGGCAGTATTTTTGCAAGAAGTGAGGATCTGCTCCGTCCGTCAATGGAAGAGGAGATCAGAAAAGAGGCTCTCTCGTTCACGTCGGAATGCTGTGAGATAAAGCCTGCACGTCTCGGTGATGAGATAGGTGATTATGCGGCATTGATAACTGCAGTTTACGGAGCGGAAGGATGATCAGATGAAAATGCAGGATGAACTTCGGAGTTTTTTTGAAGATAACGGTGTAGCTGATGTCGGATTTACTTGCGTTGAAGACGGTCCTTTCGGAGAGAAAAGCTATGCTGTCAGCATCGTTATCAAGCTCTCGGACGCTGTTATAGATGAAATCGGTGATGAGCCGACACATACGTATTTCCACCACTATCGGACGGTCAATGCGTTTATAGACCGTGTGCTTCTTCAGGCTGGATTTCTGCTTGAAAGAAACGGCTACAGATATATCCCCGTCGGTGCTTCGCAGAGCATAAATAAGGACGGTTGGAATTACAACGGAAGGTATTCGCATAAGAAAATTGCTTCACTTGCAGGTCTCGGCGGAATCGGAAAAAACAGTCTTTTCCTTCACAGACAGTACGGCGCGAGAGTGAGACTCGGAACGCTCTTTACCGATTGTCCGTTTGAGTTTGAAACCTCAAAATACATTTCACCCTGTACGCAATGTAATCTCTGTGTTGAGAAGTGTCCTTCGGGTGCGATCAACGGTACTCTCTGGCAGGAGGGAATGAGAAGGGAAGATGTTTTCGCCCCTGAGAAATGCAGCGAATATATGAAAAAACATTTTAAACACATCGGCAGAGGTGCGGTCTGCGGAATATGCATGAAGGTGTGTCCCTACGGAGGTAATAATGGATCAGAAAAAAATTGACAGAATAAATGAGTTGGCACGAAAGGCAAAGGTGCAGGAGCTTACTCCTGAAGAAACAGAGGAAAGAGCTCAGCTTCGTGCAGAGTATATCGCTTCATACAAAAGAAATCTGGTTGCTTCACTTGAAAGCATACGCATAGTAGATGACAAGGGAAATAAAACTCCTTTAAAAAAGAAAGATACTCATTAAAAACAGTCGGTAGGCGTGAGGCTTGCCGACTGTTTTTAATGGCTTTATTATTGATTTCCTCAAAAATTAATACCATACAGAGATATTGTCATTTTCACTATATCATCGCAAAATATTGTACATCAAAATCGGAAATCTGAGATTTTTTCACAATCTATGGTGATTTTACACAAAACAAAACAAACGGAAAAACAAGGCAATATTTGTAACTTTTTGATAAAATCAGAGAATAAAAACCTGATTTTTGAAAAAATTTTTCAAAAAAACTCACAAAAGACTTGAAAAAAGATCGTTTGTTGTGTAAAATGTATATGTTTAGATTGGCATTTTGTATAAATATTCATTGCTGTTGTGTTTTTGCACAAGAGCAGATATTGATTGATGTTAATTATTCATAAGTGAGGAGTTTTATTATGTCAAACAGACTTTTCCAGGGCGTAATACATCAGATGAAGAGCGCCATTGACAGAACAATCGGCATTATCGACGAGTCGGGTACAATCATTTCCTGCAGTGAACTCGGCAGAATCGGTGAGGTGAACTCAATTGCGGCAGCGACCACCTTTATGGATTCTGACGTATGTGTTGTAAACGGTTGTACATACAAGACTTTCGGAAATCAGGTTCACCCTGAGTATGCTGTTTTTGTCGACGGTGATGACGAACTTGCTGAAAAGTACGTTAATATTAGTGCAGTTGCACTCAGCAATCTCAAACAGTACTTTGACGAAAAGTACGACAGAAATAACTTTATCAAAAATGTTATTCTTGATAATATCCTTCCGGGAGATATCTACCTCAAGGCACGTGAACTTCGTTTTAATAACGACGCTTCAAGAGTAGTACTTCTTATCAGAATTCCTGAGCAGTCAGATGCTTCCGCATACGATGTTATACAGAATCTTTTCCCGGACAAGTCCAAAGACTTTATCGTTAATGTAAGTGAGACCGATATCGCACTCATCAAGGAAGTAAAGAGTAATGTTGAGTCAAAGGATCTTGAGAAGCTTTCTCGTTCAATCGTTGACTCTCTTTCTACAGAGCTTTATGTCCATGCACAGGTAGGTATCGGCACATCTGTGGTAGGCATCAAGGAACTTGCACGTTCTTTCAAGGAAGCACAGGTTTCCCTTGAAGTAGGCAAGGTATTTGATACTGAGAAGGCGATTGTCAGATATGACAGTCTCGGCATCGCACGTCTTATCTATCAGCTTCCGACTACTCTTTGCGAAATGTTCCTTCATGAAGTGTTCAAGCGCGGCTCTATCGAAAGCCTTGATCAGGAGACACTTTTCACTATCCAGAAGTTCTTTGAAAACAACCTTAACGTAAGTGAAACATCAAGAAAACTCTTTGTTCACCGTAACACACTCGTTTACCGTCTTGAGAAAATCAAGAAGCTCACAGGTCTTGACCTGCGTGAGTTTGACGATGCTATCGTGTTCAAAGTAGCTCTTATGGTTAAGAAATATCTCGATGCTAATCCAATCAAATATTAATTTCGGGAGAAAATAATATGATTGACTTTAAAAATGTGTCAAAGGTGTACGATAACGGCACAAAGGCACTTCACAATGTCAATATTCATATTGACAAAGGTGAGTTTGTTTTCGTAGTCGGTGCATCAGGTGCAGGTAAAAGTACTTTCCTGAAGCTGATGATGCGTGAAGAAGTACCCTCATCAGGCTCGATTATAATCAAAGACTATAACCTTGGCGAAATGAAAAAACGTAAGATTCCCTATTTCAGACGAAATCTGGGTATCGTTTTCCAGGATTTCCGCCTTATTCCCAATATGACTGTTTATGACAATGTAGCATTTGCAATGCGAGTTGTCGGAGCGAGAGAAAAGGACATCCGAAAAAGGGTTCCTTATGTTATTAACATTGTAGGTCTTTCACAGAAGGCACGATGCTATCCTAATGAGCTCTCAGGTGGTGAACAGCAGAGAGTGGCTCTTGCAAGAGCCCTTGTAAATAATGCTGATATTATCATCGCAGACGAGCCGACGGGTAACGTTGACCCTCAGATGTCACTTGAGATCGTTGAGCTTCTCAAAAGACTTAATGAAACAGGCACTACGGTAATCATGGTTACTCATGCACACGACCTTGTCAGACGCTTTGATAACCGTGTTATAGTACTTGATGGCGGTGAGATTGTTTCAGACGGTGCTGTCGAAAGCAGCGGAATCCCCGTTCAGCCCTCATCACATCTCAATATTGAGGTCAAGAAACCTGTAGAAAACAAAATTAATCAGAAATTTATCTCGGTTCCTGAGGAAAAACCCGTTGAGGTCAAGGAAACTGAACCCGACACTGATTTTCTGAATGCTATCGTTTCAGATACGGATACGTATCGTATATACGTTGAGGATGACGAAACTGCGGCAACCGCAAATGAGAAAGGCGGTGACGCGGAATGAAAAAGAGAGGACATATAGGTTACCTCACAAAGGAAGGTTTCCGCAATCTGTGGGTAAACCGAATGATGTCAGTTGCATCTATCGCTGTACTTATGTCGTGCCTTGTTATGATGGGCACAGCGTTTATGGTGCTTGTGAATGTGGAGAATGTTCTCAATATCGTCGAGGCGGAAAATATTGTTTCCGTTTACCTTGATATGGATGCAACTCAGGATGAGGTGCAGCAGGTTAAAGAGAAGATTCTCATGACACAGAATGTCACAAAGTGTGAGTTTGTAAGCAAAGAGCAGGCTTTTGAAGAAGTGCTTGAAAAGGATGAGTTTGACGCTGAGTCAGAGCTTTTCAAGGATATCGAAAATCCGTTGCCTGATATGTTTGAAGTTTCTATGGAGGATGAAAATCTTTTTGATGAAACTATCACCAAGCTTGAAGCTATTGACAATGTCGATGTCGTCAGGGGCAGTAAGGAAATTACGGATATTCTTATTCAGATCCGCTCAACGATTTCCTATATAAGCATAGGTATCATCGTGGTACTGCTTCTTATCTCACTTTTCATTATTTCAAATACTATACGTATCACTATGTTTAACAGACGACTGGAGATCAATATTATGAAATCGGTCGGTGCGACAAACTGGTTTGTACGTTGGCCGTTTATGGTTGAGGGTATGCTGCTCGGATTTATCTCTGCTGTAGTATCACTCGGAGCTGTATGGGGTATTTACGAATTGCTTGAATCTTTGATTTATGATCTTTTCGGTATTATGAGCAGAGATTTTGTAGCAGCGGATTTCAAAGCATATGTGCTTTATATCCTTGCTGCGTTTATAGCGATAGGTGTGCTTTCCGGAGGCTGCGGAAGCTTTGTATCTATCCAGAAGTATCTTAAAGAACGTGGAGGTGTCGTGTACGATGATGAAGACTGATATCGTAAAAAGAGCTTTGTCTTTTTTGCTTTGTTTTTCGTTTATTCTGATCGGTATGACCGGGTTTGCACCCGAAACACACGCAAAAAGCCTCACATCTCTTAAAAATGAGCAGTCAGAGATCAGAGATAAAGTAAAAGAAAGTGAAGAAAAGATTAAAGAGCTTGAAGCTCAGCAGGCTAAGCAGGAAGAGATAATCGACGAGCTTAACAGGCAGATCGGTCAGCTCAACAGTCAGCTTGAAAACGTTAACAGTCAGCAGGCAATCATCAATGATGATATCAAAGCTACTGAAAGAAAGATAGCTGAACTTGATAAAAAGATAGCTGATCTTGATGCACAGATAGCTCAGAAGGATGTCGAAATCGAGGAAACGGTAGAGCTTTACTGTGAACGCCTCAGAGCGAATTATATCGCAGGTGAGACATCTGTTCTTGAACTTTTTACCGCATCGTCATCGCTTTCAAACTTTTTCAACAGACTTGAACTCTTCAAGAGAGTAACGGCAAACGATCAGAAGCTTGTCGAAAAGCTCAATGAAGAAATTAAGGCGATTGAAGAGATGCAGCAGGATCTCAGAGATTCAAAAGCTCAGGTGGAAGAGGAAAAGAAAACTCTTGAGTCCAGAAAATCTGATCTTCAGAAGACAGAAAATGAGCTTAGTGCAACTCAGGCAGAGATCATAGCAAAGTCAGACGAAGTAAACAAAAAGCTTCGTGACCTTAACTATCAGACAAAGCAGCTTGAAGTAAGCATTGATAAGTATAATTCAGAAATGAACAGCATTGAAGCTGAGATCGAAGCTTTCCTTAAAGCACAGCAGAACTCTTCATCCTCAGGCTCGTCTTCAGGTTCATCTTCGTCCTCAGGGTCTTCACAGGCGGCAAACTCAAAGGGTTGGATATGGCCTGTGCCGTATTCAAACTCATATGTCACATCACCTTACGGCTACCGTAACGACCCGATTTCAGGAGCGTATAAGTTCCACTCAGGTATCGACATTTCTATGCCGAACGCTATGGGTAAAAATCTCGTTGCAGTAAAATCGGGTACGGTTATCCGAACAGTTTACAGCAACTCAGGCTACGGTAACTACGTTATGATTGACCATGGCGGCGGATACGTTTCGCTTTACGGTCATTGCAAGTCACTTGCAGTAAGTAACGGTCAGCGTGTCAGCCAGGGACAGGTAGTAGCTTACATCGGCACATCAGGTTACTCAACAGGACCTCACGTCCACTTTGAAATCCGCCTGAACGGTGAAAAGAAGAATCCTGCAAATTACGTTTCAAAATAATTTCAGATCCGTTCGCAGAGAAATCTGTGAACGGATTTTTTAAAGAATATTTTAACAACTGCACGAAAACATTGAAAAAGCAGAAAAAGTATGTTACTATAGAATAGTATTAATTTTCGGAGGTTGCAAAATGAAGAAAGACGATACAAAAAAGAATAAAGAAGAAGTTGCATCAGAAAAAGCAACGAAAAAAGGTGTCAATAAAAAGCTGATAGCTATAATAGCGGCAGTTGTGGCTGTAATAGTTGCTGTGGTTGTAGTTGTCGTTATCCTGACATCAGGCAACGCCAAGGTTCCGGGTAAGGACAATGAAGATGCACTTGCCAAGGATGCGGACAGCCTTTCAATTATTGAGGAAGGCGACGAGGTCAAGATGGAGGATGTAACGGCCATCACAGGTGCTACAAGTCCTGACGGCACGGTTACTGATGACAAGGGTATTATTGACAAAGAAGGTCACAAAATTTACTCTACAGGGCAGAAGGATGATAAGGGATTGATCATCTATACGACAGGTAAGGTGGATTCAAAGGGTAATGTACTTTACACAAAGAATCAGACCAATACTTTCGATAAGCTTGTCTACTATACAGGAAAGTATGACAGCAACGGAAAGCTTATACTTACTCCTTCGACTGAGAAACCTGACTATACATCAAACGAAAAACCGGATCCCTACAAACCGGAGAATTCAACAACGGTTACCGTGCCTTTGAAATCAGATTCAGGGGCAAAGATAACCGGCATGGAACGCAAGTACATCAAGTTCTTCGGCGGTAAGGCTGTAGATAACTTCAATGCCGTTGCACCGTGCGAAGATGGCGGATACGTTGTAAGCGTGTACTCAAACTCATATGACGGTGACCTTGAAGGTGTAAGCAAAGAGTGGGGCGGTCACACAGCTATAATCAAGTACGATGCAGAAGGTAATGTGCTTTGGAGATATGATCTCGGCGGAGATTCTGAAGTATGGTTCAATGACGTGACAGAGCTCAAAGACGGTACGATCGTAGCAGCAGGTTTTACAATGTCTGAAGGCGAACCCGCAAAGACTTCAAGTGCCCATTCTGCAATGATTGTCCGCCTTAAGAAAAACGGCGACCATATGTGGACTTATATCTTCCCCGGTAGTACAGATTACACAGGTGAATTTATTCAGTGTGTAGAAGCGACTCCGGACGGCGGTTTTGTAGTAGGCGGTAAGGCTGAGTCAAACAGCGGTTTCTTCAAGGGCGGAGCAAACGAACGTAAGGCATTCCTCTTTAAGTTTGACAAAAACTGTAATATTGAATGGAGAAGAATTCTTTCAGGTTCAATGTCAAATAATTTCACCGCTGTAGACGTAAATGATAAGGGCGATATCTTCGCAACTTGTGTTACTTACTCAAATGACGGTGATTTTGCAGGTCTTTCATATGATGCAAAGCTGGGTGCAGCCAATACTGTTCTCGTAAAGCTTAACAAAAACGGCAATCTTGAGTGGAAGCACTATCTTCAGAGTTCAGGTAACAGCGAATACAATGCTGTGGTCGCTACTGATGACGGCGGTTGTGCTGTAGCAGGTTCATTTGTGGCTAACAAGAAGGCTGACGGTATTTATAATTCTACATTAGGAAAGTCAGACGGATATGTCATCCGTTACAATAAAGACGGTGATGTCCATTGGGCGAGAATAGTCGGCGGTCAGAATGAGGATTATATCAATGGTATTACTAAGATCGAAGGCGGTTTCGTGATCGTTGGTAATACTAAATCTTCAGACGGTGATTTCCGCGGAGAGGTTCTCGGCGGCGGTAATGACGGATTTATCATGTACCTTGATGAAAAGGGTCAGACCTGTGACAAGTTTGTCTTTGAAGGTAAAACGGATGATGTCGCAAAGAGTGTATGTACGCTTGACAGCGGTGAGGTTGCGGTCGCAGGTTCCACAACGTCACAGGACGGATTCTTCCACGGTTCAAATGCAGGTAAGCAGTTCAATGGTTATGTAGCAAGATTTGCAACAAAATACTAAGATAAAAGCAGGAGAAAATCCTGCTTTTATTCTTCTTTACAAACAATCAATCACGTGCTAAAATTATTCTATACTCCCGAAAGGAATGATAGTATGAAAAAGCTTTTGAGTGTTCTGCTTTCTGTGGTGCTTCTTATTTCGTCCTGCAGTCTTTTTGCGTCTGCGGCAGGTGAGGTACAGGGAGATGTCAGCGACTATCCCGTGATTATCGTTCCGGGCTACAGCTCGACCAATCTCTACTACGGTGACAGCCTTGAAACGGGCGAAAGTGTATGGGGACTTGATTTTGATTATGTTTTGGAGCGTGTCCTTGCCCGTATAGCTGACCTTGGCATAGGCTTGGGAATGTTTGCTTTCGATAATGCAGAATACATAACAGATGTCCTTGCAGAGGAAATGACTGCACTTTTTGAAAAAATCCGTTGCAACCCTGACGGCACGAGTGCATATGAGCTTCATCAGGACTATACGGATGCTCTGCATAAAAATAACGCTTTCCTTATCGAAACACGTACTGATACAAAGTACAGACAGGAAGTTGAAATCTCAGAAGAGATCGCTCAGTACATTGGTCACGAAAATATCTATAATTTCAGCTGTGATTTCAGAATGGGTGCTGAAAGCTGTGCAGATGAGCTCGACGCTTTTGTTCAGGAGGTAAAGGCTCACAGCGGTAAGGATAAGGTAAATCTTTTTGCAATCAGCCACGGTGGTCAGGTGAGTGCAACATATCTTGCACTTTACGGATACAAGGGTGACGTTGACAATGCAGTACTTACTGTGCCTGCGATAGGCGGTGCAGGTATCGCTTATGATGCTATGATGGCTTGTGTCGAGTTTGATGAAGAGTGTCTTGTGCGTTTTGTGGAAAACGGTACGATGACAGAAGAGAATTACAACTGGCTTGTCAAAGCACAGAAGCTTGGTTTCGTTGACACGTTACTCAATGCTCTTTTTCCGAAGATTTTGCCGAGCATAGGCTATTGGGGCAGTCTTTGGGATTTTATCCCGCTACATAAATACGAAGAGGCAAAGTCGGCACTTCTTGACAGCGAAGAGAGTGCACGCCTCATAGAGATAAGTGACCGATTCCATTACGAAATTCTTCCTTCAATGCCCGAAAAGTTTGCCGAGTGCATTGACAACGGAATGAATATCTCAATAATTGCAGGTACAGGTGAACATATCGTAACAGGACTGCCTGAAAATTCTGACGGAATTATCACCACAAATGCATCGACGGGAGCGACCTGTGCTCCTTACGGATTGCGATTCGGTGACGGTTATGAGCAGATCAATCCTTGCGGAGGAAAAGATAAGATTTCTCCGTCAATGGAAATTGACGCATCAACGGCTTATCTTCCTGATAACACATGGTTTGTGGACGGTCTTTTCCACGGTATGACTTATAAGGATAACTACACAAGAGTACTGATGATGACGTTGCTCCTGACGGATGATATCACAGACGTATATACAGATCCTGCTTTCCCGCAGTTCAAGTATTCTACCAATGCATCGCATACGGTACACGCAGCTTTTGACGGATGCGACGAGGGTATGCTCTCATCTGATGCACAGAGCCTTACCGTAACTAATGTGTGTGCGAACAGCAATGTGAGAATTGCCGCTGTGGAGTGTGACGGTATCGACCTTAAATTTACTTTTGATGCAGGACGTACACTTGCTCCGGGTGAAAGTGCAGAGATAGCTTTTACGGGCGAGGTTCCTCAGGTTTCGGATAAGGTTGTGAATGTAACCGTGTACTATGCGATGGATACAATCACACCGATAGGCTACAGAACACAGGCTTTCAGGCTGATGAACGGTGAGTCTGCAGAAAAGACTGACGAATACGTCAGCACAGATGCATACACAGCATTTGATGACGTTACAGATGATTGGATTGACTCGATTCTTGCTGAATTCGGACTCAGAGAAGTTGTTTCAATGATTTACTCTATCATCAGCTATTGGATGGCAGAGATATTTGCATTTTAATCAGCAGAGATAAAAACTAAGCGACTTGCTTTTTTGCAAGTCGCTTTTCCTATATGTTTTTTGTATGCATTCTGATCGGTTTTGCAGGTACGCCTACCGCTGTACAGTCAGGCGGAAGGTTGCGGACCACTACAGCTCCGGCTCCTACAATGGTGTTGTTTCCTACGGATAAGCCCTGGATTATACGGGAACCTGTTCCCATTTCACATCCGTTTGCAATGAGCGTGCTTCCCGAAACGTTTGCACCCGGATAGATCGTCACGAAGTCACCGATAACCGCATCGTGTCCGACAGTTGCATTGCCGCCGATGTAAACGTGATCTCCGATTTTTATGTCAAGAGTGATATAGGTGTTTGCACAGATTATGCATCCTTCACCGAACCGGATTCTTTCCTTACAGCAGACACAGCCGGGATCAATCAGCGTTGCAAACTTGACGGGAGCGATACTTCTGATCTTATCTACGACTATTTTTCGTATTCTTGCACTACCTATTGCACAGACGTAATAAGCGTCGGGATATTTTTCAACTGCTGCAGTAGTGCCGATTACTTTGTAACCGTCAATTATATGTCCCTGCACCTGGATGTTGTCGTCGATGAAGCCGAGGATATTCCATTCGGGGCAAACTGAGTTTATTCTTTCGGCAGTCCATACTGTTTCTCTTCCGAGACCTCCTGAACCGATGATGATTAAATCTTTCATACTACACCTCTTATTTCAGAGTGACAATGCTTACACCGTCTTCGCCTTCACCGAATGTGCCGAGACGGTGAGATTTGACAAAAGTTGACTTTTTGAGATATTCACGTACGGCAGATCTCAGAACACCTGTACCTTTTCCGTGGATGACCGTAAATTCACCGATACCCATTCTCAGAGCGTGATCGATGTATCTGTCGAGCTCAAGCAGACCTTCGTCAACAGTCATTCCGCGAAGATCGAGGCTCGTTTTGGCAGACATATGCATACGGCTTTCCATCTTTCCTGTAGCAACGGTACGCTTACCGCCCGTTTCCTTTTTCTTCTTTTCTACAAGGCGGAGTGTCTCTTCTTTTACTCGGGTTTTCATAGTACCCATCTGTACGGTGACGAGACCTTTTTTGTCTTTAAGAGTGACGACAGTAGCTTCATTGCCGATGTCTGCGATGATAACGGTATCACCGATTTTAAGAGGACGGGGCAGGGTGTAATCTTCGTCAGAGTCAAGTGTGCCGATGATCGGATCAGCGGCAGAGTCGATCGCATCGATACCTTTTTTGATAGCTGCCCTTGCACGACGAGCCATTTCAGCGGCATCTTTTTCTTTTGCCTGCTGCTTGCGGAGTTCTTCAAGTTCATTGAGAAGCTGGTAAGCTTCACGCTTTGCCTGTTCTGTGATACGAAGAGCCTGAGCTTTCGCATTTTCCATCTCTTTTTCACGCATCGTCTGAATTTCCGCTTTCATCTGCTTTGCTTTTTCTAACTCTTTGTCAGCAGCAGCACGGATTTTCAAAGCTTCGTTATGCTCATCTTCCATCTTTTTACGGCTTTGCTCAAGACGGTCAACGACATCTTCAAAGCGGGTATTTTCTGTAGAAACAAGTTCCTGAGCGTGTTCAATAATACCGTCAGAAAGACCGAGTCTCTGCGAGATTGCAAAAGCATTTGAACGTCCGGGCACACCGATAAGAAGTCTGTATGTAGGACGTAACGACTGCACGTCAAACTCACAGCTTCCGTTTGTAACCCCGTGAGTCTGAAGTGCATAGGCTTTCAGCTCTGCGTAGTGAGTCGTGGATGCGATCTTTGCACCCTGATTGCGGAGCTGTTCGAGAATTGCGATTGCAAGTGCGGCACCCTCGACAGGGTCAGTACCTGCACCGAGCTCGTCGATGAGCACGAGGCTTCTGTCGTCTGCCTCACTAAGGATGCGGATAATATTTGTCATATGTGACGAGAATGTTGAGAGCGACTGCTCGATGCTCTGCTCGTCACCGATGTCTGCGAGAACTTTTGTGAAAACTGAGATTTTACTCCTGTCATTTACGGGGAGCATAAGTCCGCACATCGCCATAAGCGACATAAGACCTATCGTCTTAATCGAAACGGTTTTACCGCCCGTGTTAGGACCTGTGATAACTATCGTATCAAAATCCGTGCCGAGCTGAATATCAACGGGCACTACCTTTTTCTTGTCTATAAGCGGATGTCTTGCGCTGCGAAGTTCGATGATACCCTCGTCATTCATCTCAGGTACGGATGCGTTCATCGCGTATGCAAGCTGGGCCTTTGCGAAAATTACGTTCAGCTCAACGGCACATTCGTAGCTCTGCTTGATTGAGTTTGCAAAGCTGCCGACGGTAGCTGAAAGTTCAGCTAAGATGCGGTCGATTTCATCCTGCTCCTGATTTTTGAGAAGTCTTATCTGATTGTTAGCTTCGACTACGGGCATCGGCTCGATGAATATAGTCGCACCGCTTGCCGAGGAATCGTGCACAAGACCGGGAATTTCACTTCTGTATTCATTTTTAACGGGCACGACATAGCGGCCGTTTCTCATTGTGATGATGTTATCCTGAAGATATTTAGAGTAGTTTGTATTGTGAGTGAATTTGCCGAGCTGTTCACGTACTTTGCCTTCCTGAGCACGGATTTTTCTTCTGATATCTGCAAGAAGGGGAGATGCATTGTCTGCGATTTCTTCTTCGGAAATGATTGCACCCGTGATGGTTTCTTCGAGAAACTTGTTTGGTACAAGTGATGAAAAATAAATGTCAAGAATGGTCATAACACCTTCGTTGGTGCTTCTCCATTGAACTATCGAACGGATAACCCTGAGGACAGCAGCGATGTCCAGCAGTTCACGAAGACTCAGTGTACTGCCTGCATCAGCTCTGAAGAGAGCGTTATTGACATTTGTAAGACCTCCGAAAGACGGACCGCCGAAACGGGCTAAAAGCATATGTGCATCCCGTGTCTGATTCATAAGTGCCTGTGCACTGTCGAGGTCTGTCTGCGGTACGAGTTCAAGTGCACTCAGACGTGCATCCTCACAGGAGGTGTGGGCCGCAAGCATTTCAAGTACTTTGTCAAGCTCAAGCGATTTATGATGTCTGTTCATATCGCTCATCCTTTCATGGACTTATAAAAATCGAGTGTTTTGAATTTTTTTGATGTCTGCACGAGCAGAAAATTTTCTGTCACCTGCGAGAGAAATTCCAGACTTTCCTCAGGAAGAGTAAATGAGAAAAGCTTAGCGGCTTCGACGTAACAGATGTGTCGCATCGCTGAAAGCACTCCGTTGGAAAGCTGTACACAGGTGTGGTCGCTGACACAATCCTTACAGAAAATCTGACCTTCTACGGGACTGAAAAACATCCCCTCATCAGAAAATTCTCCGCAGTCACCGCAGGCAACAAGGTCGGGCATATAACCCGAAAGTGTAAGCATCCTCAGTTCAACTATTGCCTTGAGCTGAGCGTGAGGACGTTTGTTTTTTGAAAGCATATGTAAAGCGTTGAGGACAAGCTTCAGGTAGTCGCCTGCATCATCCTCAACGGGTGCGAGTTCACCTGCGAGTTCACAGAAATACTGAGCAAGTGAAAGAGCTTCAATGTCGTTTCTTAAGTCGAAAAATATTTCGATCGGCTGTGCTTCATCAATTGAGTAAGCATCTTTGCCTCGATAAATTGAAAAATTGCCGTAGGCGAAAAGCTGCGTTGCACTCTGCGATTTGCTTCGGATACGCTTTGCACCGCGTACGAAGGCGCGAAGTATACCGTAGTCGCGTGTGAGCAGGGTTACAAGACGGTCATCCTCGCCCGTCTGCTGTTCCCTTATTATCAATCCGTCCGTGCTCAGCTTCATGCTCGTTCTCCTGTGTGATATTTCTGTAGTGCAGATAATCGCAAACCTTACCCGTGGAAGCAAATTTGTACCATGCGGCAAGTTCTTTATAGTTTGTGTTCATAAAATATCCCTCCAAATAAAAGTATTTGCAGGGATAATTTTTTTATTATCTTTTAATCAAGACCAAAATTATGAATTAAACCTTCTCTGTTTCTCCAACCTTCTTTAACCTTTACCCAGCAACGCAGATTGACTCTGCACATGAAAAATTTTTCCATATCTTCACGTGCTCTTGTGGAAACTTTTTTAAGCATTGCGCCGCCTTTTCCGATGATGATTCCTTTATGACTTTCTTTTTCACAGTAAATAACTGCTTCAACGTCCATAATATCGGAGTCTTCACGCTCACGCATTTTTTCGATGCTGACCGCTACGCCGTGAGGGATTTCTCTGTCGAGGTTGCGAAGAAGCTTTTCTCTGATCATTTCAGCCGCAAGAACTCTCTCAGGCTGGTCAGTGAGAGTATCTTCAGGGAAGAAGAAAACGCTTTCTTCGGCTAACTTATTAAGCTCGCCCAAAAGAGCATCCATATTGATGCCTCTCATAGCTGAAACGGGAACTATCGCATCAAAGTCATAGACCTGTGAAAGCTCTGCAATACGTGTCATAAGCACTTCCTTTTCGGGAAGTGTGTCAACTTTATTGATTGCGAGAATAACAGGCATTTTAAGTTTTTTGAATTTTTCGATAAGCTCTTTTTCAGCAGGGCGAAGCTCACCCTGAGGCTCGACTACAAACAGACAGGCATCGACACCTGCAACACTGTCGCTGACCGCCTGAATCATTTTTTCACCGAGTTTGTTTTTGGGTCTGTGAAAACCGGGTGTGTCCGTAAAAACGAGCTGTGTATCGCCTTCGGTAAGAACACCCATAATTTTTGTACGGGTGGTCTGAGGTTTTTCGGAAACGATAGCGATTTTCTGACCGAGTAAACGGTTAAGAATTGAAGATTTGCCGACATTCGGGCAACCTACAATCGCAATAAATGCGGTTTTAGTCATCAGTTTTCCTCCGTATAGTAGCTGTCGCTTCTCTTAAGACCGAGCTGAGTGAGTACAGTTTCTTCCTTTTCACGCATACGTACCATTTCAAGACCGCCGTTTTCGTGGTCATAGCCTAAAAGGTGGAACATTGAGTGAACCGTAAGGAAAGCGATCTCACGCTGAAGAGAGTGGTCATAAAGCTTTGACTGCATGATAGCGTGTTCGATTGAAATAACGATATCACCGAGCATTTTTGCTCCCGTATCGTGATTTATGTCATAAACTCCGTTTTCACCCAGAGGGAAGGAAAGTACGTCTGTGCTGTTGTCGACGTTACGGAATTCCTTGTTAAGAGAGTGTATGATCTCATCATTGACAAATCTGACGCTGATTTCAGCAGATCCTTCGAAACCTTCGTGTACAAGAACAGCATTACAGCAGCGTCTTACAAGCATTCTCACTCCGGTGGGTATTCTGATGTCTTTCTGGTCGTTTGTGATAATTACTTTGATTTTGTCTGTCATTTTCTTTTCCTTGCCTCCTCATATTTTTCGTACGCCTTGATGATATCCTGCACAAGCTTATGACGTACGACATCCTTTTCGGAAAAATGTACGATTTTGACATCGTCAACATTTTTGAGTATTTTTGTAGCTTCTATAAGACCCGATCGTTTTCCGTCAGGAAGGTCGATCTGAGTAATGTCACCCGTGACTACCATTTTAGAATTAAAACCGAGTCTTGTCAGGAACATTTTCATCTGTTCCGGTGTAGTATTCTGTGCTTCATCGAGAATTACAAAACTGTCATCAAGAGTACGTCCTCGCATATATGCAAGGGGAGCGACCTCAATACTGCCTCTTTCCTGATACCTCTGAAAGTTTTCAGCTCCGAGCATGTCAAACAACGCATCATAAAGCGGTCTGAGATACGGGTCGACTTTCTGCTGAAGGTCACCCGGGAGGAAACCTAACTTTTCGCCTGCTTCGACAGCGGGACGGGTGAGAATGATACGGTTGATCTCCTTTGCTCTGAAGGCACTGACAGCCATCGCAACGGCAAGGTAAGTTTTACCTGTACCTGCAGGTCCTACTCCGACTACGATCGTATTGTCCTCGATCGCACGGACGTACTTTTCCTGTCCGATTGTCTTTGGTTTTACAGGTTTTCCTCTTGTCGTCAGGCAGATGCAGTCACCGCTCATCTGCTTGAGCTTATCCTCTGCACCGTCATCGACGAGGCTTGTGACATAGCGTACATTCTGCTCGTCGAGAGATTCACCTTTATTGATAAGTCCGAGAAGACCTTTTATCGCCCTGACAGCAAGACCTACATTTTCAGCTTCTCCGCTGATCTTCAGATCAGCACCGCGGCAGACAACTTTGACGCTGTACTTTTTCTCGATGAGTTTTATATTCTCGTCAAAGCTGCCGAAGAGACTTACTGCCTGCTCCATACGCTCAAAATTGATTATCTGCTCAAACAAAAAAGAAAACCTCGCTTTGTGTGAAAATGAAGTGAAATACTATCTTCAGAGTGCATTATAACATATTATGTATGAAATGTCATTGAAAATTTAAAAATTCACAAGATTTTTTTAGTCGCATTTTCAGACAATTTTGCAGATATTAAAGACAAACTGTCAAAATAAATCTTGACTAAATATAAGAAATTTGATATGCTATATTATGATTGGAGGGGAGTGTATGCGAGAAAATAAACGCAAGCAAAAAGATACATCGCAGATCAAAGAAAAGCTCACCCTTCCGTGGCTCATAATTTCAATTTTATCGATGTTGGCATTCTTTGCTTTTGTGATAGCGATGTTTTACGGACAGTACGAAGCAGAGTTTTTTGCAGGTTTTGTGCTTGTCATCGCTTCGGGTATATTCCTTGACGGAATTCAAAAGAAGAAGCAGAAATATATTTCGGGCAACATCAACTTTTTTATGGTCATACTGTGTGTATTATGTGCAGTAATGATAGTGGCGATGAACCGATAAATTATGGCTTTTATACTTTTTGAAAAAGTATGAAAATAAATAAAAAACGATGATGGTTTATCATCAAAGAAAAAACGGGGGTTAATACAATGAAAGAAACAATTATCAAAGCAATTGCAGCGATTGTCTGTGTTGTAATCTTCTGCTTGAGCGTTTCATCTGCAGTTTCTGATTACTCAGCAAACCAGGTTAAGGTCGCAGAGTTTGAAGCTCAGATTGCTCAGTACGGCGGAAACGGCGGCTCAGCAAGCGGCAATTCAGACGGCGGAAGCGCATTGGACGATATGTTTGGCGATTCAACAGATGCAGGTTCAACAGATGCAGGTGCAGTTGACGGCGGCTCAACAGATGCTGGTACAACTGACGGCGGTTCAACAGATGCAGGCACACCGAACGGTGGCTCAGCAGATGCAGGACAGAAGCCGGCACAGCTTACAAAGGCTGACGTAATCAAGCTCATCAACGATGAGACAGGTAAGGCAGCTAAGGGCTCATACAAGCTCACAAGAAGCGGTAAGTTCGTTAAGAATATCGATGTTGGTAATGCAACAAGCGCTCTCAATAGGATTATCACAGGCGTAGATAAGAATGCAGACCTCAACTCAGTTGTTGGTGGTTTCCTCGGCATCAAGAAGGATCCTATCACAGGTACTGTTGCAAACGGTAAGGGTGAAGGTTTTGACGGTAAGTATATGCTCAAGGGCATGTCTCTTACAGAAGCTGATGTTAAGGATTTCAAAGTAAGCGGCAACAAGTATGCTATTCAGATCAAGAACTGCGACACACCTGATGCAAATAGTGCACTCGCACACGCCACAAACGACTATATCACATTTGCTGAAGTTAACAAGGGCATTTCTGATTCAGTCGGCGGAGCAGTTAAGGTTGTTCCTGAAAGCTCAAAGGCAAGCTACACAGATATTATCTTCATCGCAACAATTGTTGACGGTAAGATCACTGAACTTGAGTACTCATATACACTTAAAGCAGACCTTGCTATCAAGCTTATCGGTATGAATGCTAACGGTACAGGTGAAGCTGATATCACAGGTAAGTACACAAATATCAAGTACTAATCCTTAAAATTAAACATAAATTACCTGACCGGATAGTGGTTCAGGTAAAAACGGATAAATGAAAAGTTCCCTCTATGGTAGGATCACAGAAACTACCATAGGGGGATTTTTGTTCAGATAGAGAGTAATGCATCAGTCAAAAAAGGACAGAACAAAAAACTGACCTCGCCTGAAAAACGAAGTCAGTTTTTGTTTAATTTTTAATACTTTTTGATGAACAACTATTCAGTAACGGTTCTCAATGAGCATTTACGCCAGACCGTTGAGAAAATCTTCTTCGATCTTTATATAGCCTTTAAGGTCAAATATCGACTTATCTACGCTGTCTTTAAGCTCGTGGATTTCACAGATGGAAACTATGTTGCCTTCGATTACTTCCTGACGAACCCACTTTTCACCTTCAAAGTAGTATTTTATTACAGTTCCTTCAGGGGACTTGAACTCTTCTACCGTGTAGGTTTTATTGCCTTCTGTGACAGTAGTGGTTTTTACGTAGGTTTCGTTACCTGAACCGGGACTCATAAGACTGCCCATACCACCGTCTTCAGTTTCCATATACATCTTTATGCCCATGTAGTTGAAAGCCATATAGCTTTTACCGTTCAATGTGATGACCTTTGATTCAATACCCTCTACTGACATGGCCATACCGGAATTATCTCCGTCCATAGTGAGGGTTACGGGAATTTCTTCACCTTCGCCTACAACTGTCATAGAGATAGTAAATTTCCTGTCCTTAATTACTTTAAGGATGACTTCATCTCGGAGAAGTGTGGGTGTGACAGGTTGTTCGGGTTCAATCAGACCTACGGCAATCTGAAGTACAATGAGAGCATCTGATGAGTTGATTCTGCCGTCAGAGTTCATATCGGCAAGGTTTTGATTGAAATTTGCAGGGTTTGCTCCTACTGCGTGTTGCAGAATAAGCAATGCATCGGATGAATTGACATTGCCGTCAGAGTTGACATCTCCTGCAGTAGCAGCGAATGCTGTGAAGGTTGAAGTTAAAAGTATTCCTATAACGAGTAGTGCTGAAAAAATCTTTTTCATAGTAAAGTCCTCCTTTATTTTATGCCTTGACAAACCAAAATTCACTTATCATAAAGCCGTCAATCGGCTCTGTTATTTCAAGGGTAACGCTTCCGTTTACGATAAACTTTTCGGGAATGTAATAAACAATGCTTACGTAGTCGTCTGCAAGATAAAGCTTTTCAAATTCTTCATCTCTCATACCGCCGTATTGCTTGCCGTCGTGAATAACATTGCCGTTTACCGTCACCTTATGGTGAATGATCTCTTCGTTCAGGTTGGTTTTGTATGTGATACGGAGCTTATAGTCACTTGCCGTAAGTCCTGCAACCGTAGTCTCAAAGTTAAAGTGATCATAAACCTTTGTCATACACATCGGAAGTTCTGCGTCAAAGTTCATATCTCCGCGGAAATTCATATAGAATTCACCTTTCTGCTTTCCGCAGACTTCAAAACCGTGCTCTGCAAACGAGAAATAATATTCGTCGTGATCGACTTTGTTTCTGTCGATGAGATTCAATGCGTTTTCGGGATTTTTACTCAGCTTTTCGAGCAGATAACGTCTGTCAGTAACGGGGTTGTCGATTGTCATAAGTGTACAACCTCTTTCCCATTTCATACCGTGATAGTGTTCAACGTCAAGCTGAATGCCGATCTGATTGAAGAGAAGCTCCGCATACTCGTCAATTTTCTGACGGTTGAGTTTGTATTCGTCAGAAAAATCAGTTGAAAGAACTTTAACTGCACCGTCAACATTACCTTTACGGATGAGAATTTCAGCTTCGTTTATAAGCTCTGTTTCAAAAATTCTTCTGTCGCGGACGAGCTTGTCGCAGTAAGCTCTGAAAAGATGGAGAACGAATCTCCAGTTTTTCATAAGATCGGGATATTCTTCTGCGACAGCGACAAACCCGTCAAAGCTTGCCTGAATGGTGCCGTTTTCTTTCGGGTCACAGCTCCAGTTTTGTTCGAGAGAAATGATAAGCTCTGCGATTGTATCAGTATCAGCACCCGGGAAAAAAGTACGGCAGTAATCCTGTACCATTTCTCTTAAATCATAGTTGAAATCAAGGTCCATAGCACCCCATACGAACTTGTTGAGGTCGTCGTTGACACCTTCTGAGTATGTAACACTTCCGACTGCATACTGACGTGTCATTCTGTGATAAAGTCTGTACTCAGACGGGCGGGGATTAACTGCTTCTCGGCTGAGTGTTGAAGCGAGAGCATAGTGCCAGTTATCACGGTCGAAATGAACAGGAGTTTCACAACGTACATTGTGACCGATATCGGGATAAAGACGGATAGGATAACGCTTGTCGATCTTTCTGCGAAGCTCGTCAAGCGGCATTGCGTGGTTTGGTCCGTAGATAATACCGTCGATTTCTTCGGGACACTTTGCCATTTCTTTTACAAAACGCTCACCCCAGTCGGGGTATTCGTGGGGAGCCTGGGCTGAGGGCCACATCTGAATTTTCGGGAACACCTTACGGAGTTCTCGTTTCATTTTTATGCAACGCTGAACAAAAGCTTCGCCCTGCATATCGCCCGGATCACCTCCGGGAGGAAAGAGAACGTCAAGCTTCGGCAGATCGTCGTAAAGCTTATGCATTTTATTAAGAGTTTCTTCGTCACTGTCCTTGCTCCAAAGCTCGTGCCATACGGAAAGGTCGATGTCGTAGTCGACACAGATTTCAGACATTGCGACGAGCATTTCTTTCTGCGAGAAACGCATAAGTGTGCTTTTTTCTTCGCGTACACCCGAGTCTGCTTCAACCATATTTGTGCCAAAAAGCATAAGATCACGGATATAACGTTCATACTCAGCTTTGCTCCACATATCAACGGTGTTATTCATATCCGTGTAGCTGAGCTGATGACCGCGTATCTGCATAGAAGGCTTTCTTTTTATGCTGATATCTTTAATAAGGAAAATTTTATCATTTTCGTAAATGGCTTTTTTAAGGAATTCAGCAAAGCCGTAAATAAGACCGCGCAATCTGTGTGCGGTGATGAAGATTTTATCTTCGTCGTGTCTGACTGTGTATTCTTCACTTTCGCTTTCGTTTTCAATACTGAGTGAAACAAAGTTGCCTGCAGGTACTTTGTTGGTAATTTCGGGAAGGTGACTTGTCCGTATTTCGATTTCTTCAGCAAAGAATTCTGCAGCTTTAATTTCCGTCAGAGAGTCTGCGACTATTTTAAAATCTGAAAAATCATATCTCACAAAAATCACAACCTTGATTATTTTGATGATTTAGTATATCATATTTTTATATTTTAAACAACAGAAAGCGGACAAAATATGATAGAAAAGATTAAAGAGAAAAATGTATGGGATTCACTCAAAGAAACTTCTTTGCCTATAGTACTTTACGGAATGGGTAACGGTACCGATATGGTAATGGAAAAGCTCAGCGAAATCGGTGTTACACCTGCTGAAGTTTTCGCAAGTGACGAATTCGTGCGCGGACACAGCTTCCGTGGATACAAAGTGATAAAATACTCTGATGTCTGTGAAAAGTATGAGGATTTTGTTATAGTCGTCTGCTTTGCTGTGCATGATGATGCTATGCTTGAAAAGATAAGAAAGATGTCTGAAGAGCATACGCTCTTTGCTCCGAATGTTCCGATTGTTGATGACGGAGTTTTTGCGCGTGAATTCATTGAGAAACACGACAAGGAATTTGATGAGGCTTTTTCTCTGCTTTCTGATGAGTTTTCACGTCAGAGCTATCTAGATATCCTTAATTTCAAAGTCAGCGGAAAGACAGAATATCTTTTTAAATGTCAGAAAAACAAGGATGAGATTTATTCTGAGTATCTTAACCTTGGGGAAAGTGAAATCTTCATGGATCTCGGTGCTTATGACGGGGATACGGTCAGGGAGTTTTTAAAAGCAACTGATCAAAAATATGATAGAATAATTGCAGTCGAAGCTGACGAAAAAAACTACAGAAAGCTGACGGATAAGACAAGCGGTATCGAAAGAATAAAGACGTACAATCTAGCTGTGTGGGATAAAAAAGAAACTCTTTTCTTTGAAAAGAAAAAGGGTAGAAACTCGAAGCTTTCATCTGCAGGTAAGGTTGAGGTGCAGGCAGACAGCGTCGACAATATCCTGAACGGAGAAAGAATAACCGTGCTTAAAATGGATATTGAGGGCAGCGAAGAAAGGGCACTTGAAGGTGCAAAAAAAACGATTTTGAAGCACAGACCTACGCTCTACGTCTGTGCATATCACCGCAATGACGATATGTTCCGTCTGCCGCTGAAAATCAACGAAATCTGTAAAGGATATAAGTTTTATTTTTGCCATCACCCGTATATCCCTGCTTGGGAGTCTAATTTCTATTGCGTTATTGATTAAGTTATGCTTTTATGGTATACTTTGAATGGAATATTCTTTGCTGAAATTCAGGGAGAGGAGAGTTTGAATGAGTAACCCTAAAGGAAGAACCCTGCCGAATGCGATATCAATGTTTTTTATAATGTTGGCAGTTTACAGTATAGATGTATTTTTGTTCAGGTCTGACCTGACTGTACTCGGTGATGCGTTTTTTGCACGTTTTATAAGCTTTATTATTCTTTTTCTGTACTTATGGGTGGCGAAAGAACCTATCGAGACCTTGGGAATAAGCAAGAAGAATCAAAAGTTTGTTGCAGGCGGATTGTACGGTGTGATATTTTCTGTTGTACCGCTTGCGATAGTGACATTGGGTGAATACATTTACTATGCGGCAACTGATGCCACAGCACTCAGCCTGAGGTTTGAAACCCCGAATATGACTTATGTAAGATCAGAGGAAAATCTTACTCCCGTGGTGGGTGTTTTCATATATATCCTGACCTGCTTTTTCGGCAATACGTTCAAAGAGTTTTTCTTTCGTGGTTTTTTGCTCAAAAAATTCAACAAGGTAACGGAATTTTCAAAAGCCAATTTTATGCAAGCAGTTATGTATATGGTTTTTATACTGCCGTATCTTGCACGAAATATCCCTGATCAGCTTAGCAGAGGTAGGCTTACCCCGTCACTCGCTGTTTTCATGATAGCTTTTTATATCGTCCACGAAACTCTCGCAGGTGTGAAGTGGGGTCTTATGACGAGGGTATCTGGTTCTACGTACATTGCTACGGTGGACCACTTCCTGTATGTTTTCCTTTCAAACAGTATATTTATTACAAATCGTTATGTAACATGGTCGTTTATGCTTCATATGCTGGCGATTCAGTTAGTATCATTTCTTTTTGTATTGATCTACTACTTCTACGGAATGAAAAAAATCAACGAGAAAAAGAAAAGAGAAAAGGCAAAGTATGAAGCCGAGCTTGAAGAGATACAAAAAAGAAAAAAAGAGCATCGTGCTAACCGTGTAGTAAAAGAAAAAATTGATTCACTCGAAGAAATCAGTCCTGAAAATTTTAAAAATATTGTAGTAGAGTCGGAAAAACGGCAACGTAAAGAAGACAATGACGAGAGTGCACTTGAAAATAAGATTGTTCTCGAAGAAGCACTCAAGGAGGAAACTCCACACGATAATGATAAGTCAGTCGACGATTTCCTTCGCAAAATGAATAGAGAAATGAGAAGGAGAGAAAATCCGACAAGCTCTAATGATATTACGGAGGATTTTGACAGCGACGAGTTTCTTAAAGCCTACCAAAAACAGGATGGCTCACATCGGAATCAACATAACCATCGTCACCACCATCATCATAAGCAAAAGGCTGAAGAGACACCGGTGGTTTTGCCGGAGAAAAAGCAAATGGCTAAAAAGCCCAAAAGAACACTTTCTCAGAAAATTCAAAGCCTTGGCGGAATTGACGATTCATCTTCAAATGATCTTATATAAAAAGAAAGAGGTTATCTCAGCTGAGATAACCTCTTGATTTACATAGATTAATATGCAATTATTATTCTGCTTCCTTCATCTTTGCGAAGCATTCACTGCAATAAACAGGACGGTCTTCTCTCGGACGGAAGGGAACCTTAGCAGCACCACCGCAGTTAGCACATGTAGCTTCGAAAAGCTCACGTTCTCCGCGAACAGCATTCTTTCTTGCGTCACGGCAGCTCTTGCAACGCTGGGGTTCGTTTACGAAACCTTTTTCAGCGTAAAATTCCTGCTCGCCTGCTGAGAAAATAAATTCCTCGCCGCAATCTTTGCAGATTAAAGTTTTGTCTTCGTACATGATTCTTACCTCACTAACAATATTTTTGCAACCGTTCGGGGTTGCGGACACCTGTGGACGGAAATCCGTTGTGTTTTTCACAAGCGCCAAGGTATCATTTTTCCTTGAGTTTTTTTCTCGCTCTTTGCAAAGCGTTGTCAACGGTTTTTTCGCTGACAGAAAGTTTCTCGGCAATAGAGTTGTAGTTAAGACCTGCAATATGAAGCCTGAGTACGTCTTGCTCAAGTGTGGAGAGGTCAGTTTTGATTCTCTCCTGAAGACGACACATTCTCTCCTGCATTTCAACTACAGTCTGGGGGTTTGCCAGACCGTCGGTCAGGTCAATACTGTCAATAAGCACGTAAGAATTTAGCGGGGTGTGTTTATTTCTCAGTTGATTTCTCACTGCACTCATAATACAGTTCGAAATACATTTGACAGAGTACGTAGTGAACTCCGCACCTCCGGATGATGAATACCCGTAAACAGAACTGAGTAAACCTATCATACCTTCCTGAATAAGGTCGCTGTGCGTCAAGGGACAACGTCCGACGTAAGCAGCAGCTATCTTTTCTACGGTCGGAGCAAAAGTTTTAATCAGTTCGTTCATTGCTTCATTATCGCCGTTCCGTGCCGCGTTAAGTATATCCTCACTTATCGAGAATTTACTCATACGGACACCTCACAGGACTAAGATACGATAATAATATAGCTTATAAAAATTTTAAAGTCAACCGAATTTGACAAATTCGCTGTTTGCACCAAATAAACCCCCGATAATTTGTGCAAAAATGCAGATGATTTTAAACCAAATTGGGATAAAAATATAACGTTTATACAAAAACGTCAAATGTGTTGCATAAACTTTTTCTTGAATTCAGAGCGAGTATGGTGTATAATCAGCCTGATATTTTCAGGAGGAAAACGAAATGACAGGATTTATTTTTCTTGATAAACCTGAGGGAATAACCTCGTTCACAGCAGTCAATAAAACACGTAGATTGCTCGGAATAAAGAAGGCAGGTCACACGGGCACACTTGATCCGATGGCGACAGGAGTGCTCCCGATAATGCTTGGCGGAGCAACCCGTTTTTCACAGTATCTTCCTGTGCACGACAAGGAGTACAGAGCGAAGATTCTGCTTGGCACTATCACTGACACTCTTGATACAACGGGCGAAATCCTTGAAAAAAGAGAAGTTAACGTGTCAGACGAAGAGTTAAATGATACGGTTATGTCCTTTAAAGGTGATATCAAGCAGTTGCCGCCGATGTATTCGGCAGTATCAAAGGATGGTGTCAGACTATACAAGCTTGCACGTCAGGGAATTGAAATTGAGCGTGAGTTGAGAGATGTCACGATTCACTCGCTGGAAATTGTAAAAGGTCTTGAAAACAATGAATTTATCCTCGACGTTTCCTGCTCCGCGGGCACATACATCCGATCCCTTGCAGCTGATATCGGAGAAAAACTCGGTTGCGGAGCTGTTATTTCCGGACTTCGTCGTACCTTTGCCAATGGAATCAGCATTGAACGCACAGTCACTCTGGACGAAATTGAAAAAGCCGTAGAAAAAGGTACAGCAGATAAACTTATAGCTCCATGTGATGAGATGCTCGGTACATATCCTGCTGTTCAGGTAACTGCAAAACAGGCTTTTTACTTTTCAAACGGAGGAACACTTGATCTCGACAGGGTCAAGGACAAGGAAAACGTCGGAATCTGCCGTGTCAAGTCACCTGAAGGCAAACTTGTAGGTCTTGGAAAAATAGATCGGGAAAAGGGTATGCTTGAAGTCGAAAAGATCCTTGTTTACTGATGTGAAAAGACAACAAAAATGTCATTTTCGTATACATTTATATTATACAGCTAATCATCAGCGATTTCGGAGAATCTGAAGTCGCTTTTTTGTTGTTGAAAATAGCGAAGAAATCCATTATAAAAGCATGAAAAATGACGGGTAAAAGCGAAACATAAAAATCAAGAGTTTTGCCTGTAAAAAAAGCATATGAAATACTGTGAAATATGTACAAATTAAAAATAATACTTGAAAATTTATTGACTTTGACCGCAGAATGGTTTATATTTAAACTAACCATAAGAGTGGTGTCATTAGGGTTATTCTGCCCTGGTGTATTTTGGTGACCGCCAAAACACCGCTTACACAGGATGTTTGAACATCCGACTGGTTTAATTCTGCGTCGTATTGACGTTAGTAATCGCGACCATCGGCACGAGCCGTGCACGCTGCTAAGGCGGGAAGGCTTAGGTGGATGCTACGGTTCGATTCTGAAGGGGGAGTTTACACAACGTAATAATGTCGCATCAGCAGCACACGGCTGACTAATCTTGTGTGCAACAAAATTGTACTATATTTGAATAGTATAAAATTTTTACGGAGGTGCAATCCAAAATGAGTAATGCAAAAAGATTTCTGAGTGTTATTCTTGCAATCGT
>JAGBFD010000097.1 GCA_017936645.1 Clostridia bacterium | reverse complement strand
TGGGGGATATTTTTACAAAAAAACTACAAAAACTCAAGCTTTTCATGAAGTATCCCTCCGTCTTTTGCTTCGCAAAATCCACCTCCCTTTAGGCAAGGGAGGCAATGCCATACTTTAATTTGTGCAAAACTAAACATCCCCGCAAACCCGAATTTGAAACACAACTATATGCATATTAAAAAAACACTTGTAAAAACGGGAATCCCGAGTTTACAAGTGTTTTGTTTATTTTACTTCCATTTTTTCGATTTTATCTTTGTTTGGGGTCACGTTTACCGAGTAGTAAACGTGATAGATGACCTTGCCCGGAGGTGCTCCCTGCGGCTTTTTCAGATGCTTGACGTAAGTGTAGTCCACGGGGACCAGCTTCGCATCCCTTGCCTTGCTGTGGTATGCCGCAATCTCTGCAGCCTCCACTATAGCATCGTCGCTGATTTCCTTATTGTCGCTGACGATGATAACGTGTGAACCGGGGAATTTCTGAGTGTGTAGCCACATATCGCTTTTAGAAGCAGTTTTGAATGAAAGCTTATCGTTCTGCATATTGTTTCTGCCCACAAGTACTCTGAATCCGTCAGTTGTTCTGTATTCCATAGGAGGCAGCAGCTTTGACTGCTTCTGATTGTTTTTCTTTTTAAACTTCATAAATCCGCTGATAACCAGCTCGTTGCGGATTTCTTCAATCTCAGCCTGAGTGGATGCTCTGTCAAGTGAGTCTGCGACAGTTTCAAGATACTGAAGATCGTTTTGACCCTGCTCGATAAGCTCTGTGAGCATCGTTTCAGCAGTTTTTGCCTTACGGTAGTCCTTGAAATATTTCTGAGCATTTGCGGCAGGTGACTTCGAAGGGTCAGCTTTTATGCGGATAGGTTTATTTTCGTCGTAATAGTTTTCAAGGTCATAAAATGCGGCACCTTTGCCGAGTCTGTAAAGGTTAGCGTTGATAAGCTCGGCGTTGATTCTCAACTGCTCTCTGTCAGCGCACTGTCTGAGTTCAACCTGCTGCAGGCTGATCTTTTTTGAAATTCTCGCAATGGCCGAATTGAGAAATTTTACGAGATCCTGTGCCTTCTGCCTTGTTCTGTCAAGGCGGTCACACTCGAAGTAGAACTCATCGAGTAAATCAGAAAAGCACTCTTTTTCTTCGGCTGCATATTTTGAGCCGTACTGATGGATGGGCATAAATGAAAAGTCAACAGGCTTTCCTGTTTCGTCCTTGAGCATAAACGGTGTCGCATTTCCTGTCTCAACGATCTGTCGCAGACGATCGATTTCTTCTCTCAATGCTTCGAACCCTCTATCGCTGACTTCATCGACATAATGCTCGGCAAATTCGCCTGCAAGCTCACGGCTCGTGAGAGGAGATACACCCTGAAGCGATGAAAGAATCGCAGATGAGAGTGTCTTGTTTTTAAATGATCTGATCTGTTCAAGAATATTGTCTGTGGAATGTTCGAGTATGTTGAGCTTATTCTGCGGTGGGGGAGATGTGTATCTGAATCCGGGCAGAATCTGCCTTACGGTCGACTGACTCAGGTCAACACGCTTGAGTGCATCCACGATTTTTCCTTCTTCGTCAAAGAGGATGATGTTGCTGTGCTTTGCCATTATTTCGATAGATAAGGTAAGCTTGACTCTGTCACCGATTTCGTTAGTCGCATCAAAGTCGATGTAAAGTACACGATCAAGCTCTGACTGCCTGACGTCAATGAGTGCTGCATTCACAAGCCTTTTTCTCATGAGCATACAAAACATCGGAGGTGTTGCGGGATTTTCAGGTGCATGTTGAGTGAAATGAATGCGGGGACTGTTTGCACGCACGCTGAGCAGAAGCTTTTTAGCTCCGCCTTTACCGCGCAGGTGAATAACCAGCTCTTCACGTGAAGGCTGGTGGATTTTTTCAACACGGCTGAACTGTGCACCGTCGAGTATTTCTTTTTTTGCAAGGTTTAGAAGTATACCGTCAAGAGCCATAAATAATTTCCTTATCTGAATTTAATAGGATTTTCCTGTTTTATATCTGTTATTTCAATTTCGTTAAAAGCTTCCTGAAGCTTCTTTGCGATAACGGACACGACAGGTATTTCTGTCTCGTAGTGTCCTGCGGCAAAGAGTGAGATTCCTGCACTCACAGCATCGAGAAAATCGTTGTGCTTTGCATCTCCTGTGATAAATGCATCGACCTTTCCTGCTTCCCACATCAGAGAAGCTCCGCCGCCCGTGCAGATTGCGATTTTACTGATCTTTTTGCCTGAGTCTGCAAAACGTACTGTCGTGCCGAGCTTTTCAGCGAGAAGTCCTGCGATGCTTTCAGCTTGCGTTTCTTCGATGTCAGCATAGCGGAGAATAGGATTTTCACTCTTATATGTTTCAAATCCGAGCAGAGCCCCAAGAGTATCGTTTGTACCGCCGTCAGCGATGTCAAGCGGAGTGTGGCAGCAGATTGCGTTTATTGAGTTTGATGCAAGTTCAAAGGGAATACTTCCTTTTGTAAACTTTTTCATCGCACTGAAGATAACGGGATGATGGCTGATGATGAGATTTGCACCAAGTTCCTTGGCTTTTTCTACTGCCCATAAGTCGATGTCCAATACAACAACAGCTTTTTTTACTTCTGCATCCATATCGCCGACGAGCATACCGCTGTTGTCCCAGTCTTCCTGAGTTTCAAGCGGTGCGATTGAGTTTATATATTCGAAAAAATCTCTTACGGTTGCCATTCTTTCACCTCGTTGAGTATTTTTTGAAGTCTTTCTGTTTCAGCGTTTTCAGGGTCGGATTTTCTGAGAGCTTCGAGTCTTACTTTTGTACGGTGTATTTTCTTTTCGCAAAATGAGACGGAAGCATCATCACTTTTGTTGATAAATCCGCCCAGAAGAATTTCCGCATCGCTGTGTGATGTGATTTCACCTGTGTAAACAGCAGACATACAGATGTACGTCTTGCCGTCGTCGAAGCATGATTTTTCATCTGTTATTTCAAATCCGTTTTCCCACAGCCACTTACGAAGCACCTCGTCGTGAGTCTGCGGTTGGAGTATCAGTTGTATATTTTTTTCTTTCACCCAAGGTGCGGCTTCAAGAATTTCGGAGATAAGTATTCCGCCCATACCTGCAATGATAATGTCATCGACCTCAGATCGGTCAACACACTTAAGTCCATCGGAAAGACGCAGCTGAACTTTTTCAGCGATACCGTAGTGATTTACGGTAGCCTCAGCGTTTTCCAATGGACCTTTTCTCAAGTCTGCAGCGATGGCACAGGGGACTGTACCGTCAAGTATGAGCGAGGCAGGAAGGTAAGCGTGGTCTGTGCCTATGTCGGCAATCCTTGACCCTTTTCTTACCATCTGCGCTGCCATATTCAGTCTTGATCTGAGTTTAAGCATTATTTACTTGCAAGATATGCGTTGATATCAGCAACGAGGTCGTCAGCGTCAACACCGTGAACCTGACAAGCCATCTCGAGACTTTCACCTCTTGCAGAGGGGCAACCGAGGCAATGCATACCCATTTCAAGGAAAAACTTTGCAGTGCCTACATCAGCGTCAAGGATGTCACCGATAATCATATCTTTTGTTACTTCTGTCATAATTAAATACCTCCAAAAAAATATACAAATATATTATACACTCTGGTTAAAATATTTTCAAGTTAAAAAAATGTTATCTTTTGCTTTTCAAAAGATGATAATGATGATATAATAAAAAAGCAAACTATTACTATACGAGGTATACAAATGAAAGTAATTTACGATGCAGCGGCAAAAATCAATCTCCTGCTTGATATTCTTGCCCGCCTTGATAACGGCTATCACAGTCTTTTTATGCTTATGCAGTCTGTTGATCTTTACGATACGGTGACTGTTGAGACTGATTCGTCAGGTACTATCAGAATCTCCTCAGATGAAGAAGGCATACCTTGCGATAAAAGGAATATTGCCTATAAAGCTGCAGAAGCTTTTTTTAACTTTACAGGCATAAAGAATGAAGGCATTTCAATTCATATCGAAAAGAGAATTCCTTTCGCTGCCGGAATGGCAGGAGGAAGTGCTGACGGTGCTGCAGTTATCGCAGCTCTTAATGACATATATGAAACTAAGCTTTCTCAACGGGATCTTTGTAAAATTGGTCTGAAGGTAGGTGCAGACGTTCCTTTCTGTCTGACAGGAGGTACGTGCCTTGCACAGAATGTGGGTGAGATACTTTCACCCTTACCGCAGCTTGAGGATTGTTACATAGTCCTTGCCAAGCCGGAAAGAGGAGTGTCCACCAAAGAAGCTTTCGAGGCGTTTGATTCAGCGACCAATGTCCGTCATCTTGATACCTGCGGTATGCTCTATGCCGCATCTCAGGGAGATCTTAAAGAGATATGCAAACGTACCAAGAATGTATTTGAACAGCTGATCGAAGTACCCGAAAGAGTACCGATCAAGTCAACTCTCAATCGTCACGGTGCACTTGCAGCCTGTATGAGCGGAAGCGGTCCGACAGTCTACGGTATTTTTGATGACGAGTCAAAAGCACAGTCTGCGGCATCGGCACTTAAATCAATTGTTAAAAATATCTATATTACAAAACCTGTAAGTTCAGGACTTATACGAAGATAACAACCAAAAGATAAACGGCCTACACATTGTGTAAGCCGTTTACTTGTTTATAAAGCTTTATTATTTCCAGAGGAAAGTAACAGAGTTCTTAGCGAGGTTAACCTGATAGTTAACACCCTTTTCGAATTTGTAAGGTCTTGATGAGAATGTCGCGTTGTGTTCAACTCTATCTACATTTTCAAGTCCTTCAATGAATGCTTCCATCATCTCTGCATCTGTGAATGTAAGTGTAGCATCAAGTGAAAGTTCTTCAACCGCATCAGGTGTAACACCCCAGTTTGTGAGGGCACCGGGTACGAAACCTGTGAGCCACCATGAATACTGCTGTCCGCGTGAGAAGAGAGTCTGATTGTTTCTGTAAAGTGTCATACTCATCTTGATGAGGAGATCGTCGTCAGCACACTTGAAGTAGTTTACACCGTTTTCATCGATGAGTGTGTTGTCACCGAAGTCACGGTAATAAAGTCCGATTTCAGCACCGATGAGAACCCAACCATACTGTCCCTTCCAAAGCTGAACCATCCACTCTTTATCGTCGTATTCAAAGAAGATTCTCGTAGTGTCAAACCAACAGATGATTACGGGAGCTGCGATATCATAGATGTATGTATAACCGAAAGTTCTCTGCCATGCGTTACTCGAAGCGTAGAAAACATTTTCTCTTGCATCATATGAGAAACCTAAAAGACCTGAACCGTCCTTATTTGTAACTTTGCCTGTAGCAGGATCGTACCAGAATCCTGAACCTTCGAAGATTTCGATTCGACCCGAATCTTCAATCTTACCTGCGGGGAAATGGTTGATTTTGCCTACCGAGAAATGAAGAATGTAAAGAGCATCGGTTGAGTTGATTTTGCCGTTGCCGTCAACGTCAGCTGCTTTAAGCTCAGCCTGACTGAGTGTTTCTGTGTCTGTACAGTATCTTACGATTATCAAAGCATCAAAAGAGTTGATCGCAGCATCGCTGTTTACGTCACCGAGAGTGTTTTCTGCCGCTGATGAGCCAACGGTGAAGAACGCTGCCATGCTTGCTAAAATCGAAAGTGAAAGAATGATTGATACGATAGATTTTGTAACCTTCATTATTTTTCCTCCTAACTGAATTATAAAGACGGAAGGATTCCGACTGAATACTGAAGAATCATAAGTGCATCCATTGAGTTGATTTTATCGTCCTTAGAAACGTCAGCGAGAGTCTGCTGTGTGCTGTCAAGTGCGAGAGAGCCGACTGAATACTGAAGGACCATAAGAGCGTCAAGTGAATTGATCTTATAATCGTGATTGATATCGCCTGAAAGGTTTGCACCTTTTCTGACGAAGTTTACGTTGAACGGAGCTCTCTTGCCGCAGAAAGTAGCGTAGAGAGTAGCGGGACCCGGCTCAATGGAATCGACCCCCTGAGGAACGGCCCAACCGATAAGCTGATTGTCAGGATATGAGATGTGCTTTTTCGTTCCGTCGGTATACTCGACAAGTAATTTGATTCCTGTAAGATCCAACTCGGTAAATTCAACGTCACCCAAAATGCTCAGCTTCCAATCGGTGTCTTCCAAAAGAATAGTCTTGGTTGGAGGTGTGCTTACTGTTATGCTCTTAACGTCTACAAGCTTTACCGGCAAAGTAGCATAAACGCTTGAAGGGTAGTCGTCGCAGTAAATCTTCATAGTATTGTTGCCGACTTTCCACTGACCGCCTTCACATTTTGAGTACATATTAGGCCATTTGTCTACGGCATAGGTGACTTCCTTGTTGTTGTAAGAAAGAACGGTACCTGAGATGTCAAAGCTGCCACCGATAATCGAAATAACGCCTGATTTGTTGTACGCCCAATCAACTCCCTGGTAATAGGTTGTTTTTGTGGGCTTCTTGATTATTTTTACATCAGCTGCTGCACCTGCAACCAAAGAAAAGCAGGAGAACATCATAACTACGCACAGAACGATCGAAAGAACAGACCTGAACTTTTTTGTATTCAATTTTAATTTCCTCCTTCGTATAAATATATTCTAAGATATTATACATTAAAATACCACTGGTGTCAATGCGATAAAAATCAAAATTCGTTTCTTCTGTTTTTTTATTTTCGACAGTTATTTCCTATTGACAACAGAATGAGTTTAGTATATAATTTACCCGAATATGATGCACTATATGTGGTGTAGTGTGCCTTTTCAGACACTCTTTCATTTTTTGTGAAAGGAGATTTGTGAATGAACAGATTGTCCAAAAAGTTTTTGTCACTTGGTCTGGCAGCTTTTACGGCACTCGGATGTGTGGTCACTTCTTCTGCATCTTCGGTGACTTATGGCGATATCAACAATGACTCTGTGATAAATTCAGCCGATGCATTGGATGCACTCAGACATGGCGTAGGTCTGATTGAACTCACAGAAGACGCTTTGATAGCTGCAGATGTCAATGCTGACGGCAATATCAATGCTTCAGATGCTTTAGAGATTCTCAGATATGCGGTGAAAGCGATTGACCGTTTTCCTGCTGAGGATAAGGCAGATGATGGCGGAGAGGATGAAGTACAGGTACCGGCTACAAAGCAGGAGATTCTTGCACTCTATTCTCAGACAGTCAGCCACGCAAGGGAAGAGATCCCTGCTTACAAGATAAGAGTCAATTCAAAGACTGTTGATGCGAAAATGTCAGGTAGTATGTTGGCTATGATTCCTGCTGATGAACTCAAGAAACAGGAAGAGTCACTTTATAAGGAAGAGGTTAGAACAAATCTTCTCAGAGCTGATAGTGCTACTGCACTTTCTTACCTTCCGGCTGAGTGTACCGTGACAGATCCTTCTTTATTCAAAGATATCACCTGCGTTGCCCTTGAAGACGGTAATCTGCAGATTGATATAAGCTTTAAGGATGATAATAATCCGACAGCAAACAGTATTGTGGTAAAGATGCTTGATCTTCTGGATAAGAAAAGCTTCGAAGAACTCATGGAGGAACAGATGAAGTCTGTAACTGAGGGTGAGGATTTAGACGTTTCTATGACAGTTGAGGTTCCTGAATATGCATACAAAAACTGTACCATAACCTGTGTGGTTAACCCTGAAACAGGTGAGTTGGTGTATTTCAAGACCGCTTATGATATTGTTTCAGCTGTAGACCTTATCGTTCCTGTGGGTCCGCTTAAGCTCAATACGAGAACGGACACTACGGCAAGGAATATCCTTGAGTATTCCAACTTTATTTACTAAGTTTTAGCTCATCGGCGGTTTCGCCTAATCGCATGATGTCTAAATATATGTGCTTTGCACAAATCTACAAAGGAGAAATGGTGATTATACGATGAACAGAATTGCTAAAATATTGTCAGCTGTTGTTTCTGTAACAGTTGCTCTCAGCATTGCAGTTGTTATGCTCACATCAGCTCTTGCTGCTGCTGCTCCGACACTTTCATTGAACCTTGCATCTGAGTCAGGTAACAAAGTGGTTCTTGAAGTTAAGCTTGATAACGGTGCATTCGGTAGCGTTGACTTTGGCGTTAACTATAACGACGCTAAGGTTGTAAAGTGTGAAAACATCGGCATTAACATTGACATCGCTATGGCTGGTGGTGTTCAGGCTACAAATCCCGCTACAGGTCTTTACTCTGCTGCAATTGCAACAGGTTATGACAAGGAAGGCGGCGTAGTTGCAACATACACATTCCAGGTTGTTGATGGTGCTGAGATCACAAAGGATGACTTCTCACTTGTTGTTTCTAACTGCACAAGCGTTGATAACGAAGCTTTGACAGCTACAGTTGTTAATAAGCTTCCGGCAGCTGCTCCGTCAACAGAGCCTTCAACAGAGGCAACAGAGCCTTCAACAGAGGCAACAGAGCCTTCAACAGAAGCAACAGAGCCTTCAACAGAAGCAACAGAGCCTTCAACAGAAGCAACAGAGCCTTCAACAGAGGCAACTGAGCCTTCAACAGAAGCAACAGAGCCTTCAACAGAGGCAACT
>JAGBFD010000096.1 GCA_017936645.1 Clostridia bacterium | reverse complement strand
TCATCACGTTCAATTGCCATCTTCAAGCCTTTGACGTAACCGAGCACATTGAAATAACAGATCTTTTCGAGCTGCTTCTGGCTGAACATTTTTCTGATTCCGAGCAGTTCAACATATGCCGGGTACTGCTCCATCTTTTCAAGAGCAATCCTTGCACCTTCACGGATCTCGTCAGGACGTGCCATATAATTACGGTCAACCTCAGGTGGGAGTGCTTCTGCGTAGCACTCGGGCAATTCGCAGCCGATCTGCTCACACAATTCTTTTATCTGCCGTTTGTAGTAAATAATGTGATTGCGGATCAGAAACATATTGCTCCCATCCGGCCAATTGGGATCGTGACCACCATATGTCCAGTAGTTGTACCACTGTTTGTACTCGGCAGCGTGATTGGCTATCGCTTCCTCAAGCTGTTTTTCGAGTGATGGTCCCTTTCGCTTTTTCTTTTTCGCATTTTCACTCATCTTTGATTCCTCCTTTATAATTTAAAAAATGCAAAGATAAGGTGAAAGACGCGATTCCTTTTGGCAAGAAAAAAGCGCCTTGCCTGTTTCAGCAAGACGCTCATTTCAAAATACGGTCAATATATTTCCGTTGTAACCGGATAGCTCTCCCCATTCAAATTCAAACCAACTTCGCATAGTAATCTTTTGTCCATCCCAGAACACCTGAGCTTTTACGGTTATAAGCACTTTGCCGGCATCAGATAAAGAATCGCAGTTTGCTACAATCAAATTGCCCAGCCTATCGTAGCCGTGTACAATCAAAAGCTGTTCACCTGAATCTGTCAGAATACTTATCTGTACCGTTTTCCCATTATCGATTGATGTGTAGATTCTCTCAAGTTGTGTCAGCGGTGCATTGGCAACAGTGTATCTGTCATCGGGTCTGTTTTCATATTCAGCAGGAACAGCATCAATCATCACATCTCTGTCGTTAGGCTTCTCATTACAAAACCTGATTCTGCAAGTACCCGTAACATTGACGTAGCAGCTTCCTTCAATGTTCTCAAACTCCGGAATATCCCAATTGCTACCATCAAAAAGGTACGGTGTCCCCGGCTCATCGTCAAAAGCTATCCAACCAGCATAAGCTGAGATATAATAATCTCCCCTGTAATAGACAATTCCACTTTGCGAATTGGATACCACAAGCTTTGCATTTCGGTATCCGATTGGCAGTTCTCCCGAAATAAACTGCTTTCCCTCATATCCGTCTGAGATACCATTTCTGTCGGCATCAATGTCTCTCGGGTACAAATCCGCTCCGTTTTTCAGTCCGTCCCCGTCCCAGTCCTCGTTTCGTTCCGCATCCACAATCTCAGAAAGCAGAGACTGATAAATACCTGTGAGCTGTACGGCAGGTGTCACCGGGCTTTCGTCCTGTTTGTCTATCATACCGATTCTTTCGGGGATCCGAAGAAAAGACAGCAGCAAGGTTATGAACAGCAAGACGCCGATTATGATGAATCCGCTTTTCGATTTCTTCTTTTCCCGATAAGTAACCGGAACCCCTGGGCGCTTCCTCTTAATTCTTGCCCAGGGAGCAGTTTTCTTTTTCATTGTGTACCACCCTTTCTCAATTGTTGTTTTAGTCGCCTTATTTCCATCTCAATTTCCTTTGCTTCTTTCTCGACCTCTCGGTATTTTTTGTTGGCCTCTGATTTATGAATATACTCATCCTTGATTTTCTTTCCCAGGTACTTGTCATGCAGTTCACCGTCTTCATAGTATCGGTAGTAAAGATTCGGACCGTGATAGAACCCGGCAGAACAGAGAACACAATTCGGTCTGCCGCACCTAACATATTTCGAGATAACCGTCCCTGTCAGTTCCGGGTAATGTTCCATTCCTGCAAGCTGCTCCCGCAACAGTGAAAGATTAAATTCAAGGCTATCTATCATTGATTCCAGATAGGACATAAGAGCACTCCTCTCATAAGTTTTGAGAGAAGATGATACATACATCCCGATTTGTCAAGTACCTGAGCCTAAAAAAATCATTTCCTGATATTTACAAAGACTTCATTGACTTAGCGCTTGTTCTGATATATACTAATAATTGCGTTCAGGCATCGAATTTGGCTGAACACATCTTTTGAATCTATCGCCGACTGTACACACAGATTTTTCGTGAACGAACGGATTGAGGGAGACTCAAGCGGTAACGCAGTGTTGTCCGAATCTTTCTGTGATCGCACTCTTGAATTTTTCAGACAGTCCGGAGCGAAGACATAAAAGCCACGACATTTTTCGTCGTGGCCTTTGTGTTATGTAGGGCCGCACAGGAAACTGTACGGCTTTTCGTTTTACTCTTTGGGCGGATCCATTACAAAGCGCTCGATTTTCTCTTTCAAAAGAGCGCCGGCAATCAGCGGAAGTTTTCGTGCGTATGTTGTGCGCAACTGATAAACGTCCAAGCCGTTGAATCTGACTCGGTCAAGACCGTCCATATCCTTACAGATAGCATACAGGTCAATCAAACGAAAATACTCCTCTGACGAATGTTTTTTCTTACGGCGGCGGATCGCATTCATACCGTCT
>JAGBFD010000095.1 GCA_017936645.1 Clostridia bacterium | reverse complement strand
TTGCTCTGCTTTACAATGAGGACAGCGAGCAGTATGCCTTTGCACCTGTGTTTGACAACGGTCTTGCGTTGCTGTCTGACCTTAACGATTATCCTGCGGATGAGGACATTTTCGACTGTATAAAGCGTATAAAGGCTAAGCCTTTTTCAACGGATTTTGATGAGCAGCTTGACATTGCTGAGGAGCTTTACGGCTGTCAGGTCAGGTTTGGTTTTACGAACAGGGATGTTGAGTTGGCTTTTGAGGATATGGCTGAATATTATGATAATGCGGTGATTTCAGGGGCGAAGAATATACTTTTTCAGCAGATGAGAAAGTATGGGTATATGTTTGAATGATGGGCTTTGGGGTCCATAATTTTTTGTTTGCGGGCGTGAAAATACCCTGTGGAGATTGCTCTTCACAGGGTAGATTGCTTTGTTATGACTACTTAAACCTATCTTTAAGATTTGAACTATAAGTAGGCGAAGGAGATGGACCGTTATAAATGTTATTACTGATGGCATTATAATTGCTGCAGTCAAGAGGAAACTTACCGTCAACAGCAATGCAGGCGATATTGACCGCTATAATCAGATGTGCTTTGATGCTTGTCATCTGAAATAATGGTCTGATCTTGCTGTTGTGCAGGTTTTTTTTGTAACGAAACATATTAAAATGATTTTTTTGTTTAGTGCGAAACATCAAAAATCCTTCCAAAGTATTGCCAAAAACGATCATTTATGATAAACTCTGCTTATCGGAAACGTTACCGATAACGTTTCCGATAAGCATGGTTTTCAAAAGGTGGTGAAATGTTATTGACTATAAAAGATATTGCAAGGATATCCGGCTGTGCAGTAAGCACTGTTTCAAGAGCACTTAACGATCACCCCGATGTAAATCCCGAAACCAAGGAACGGATCTGCAGGATAGTCAAGGAGTATAATTACTGTCCTAACCGCAACGCCAAGTTTTTAAAGCAGTCATCGGGAAAAAACGTATTGCTTATAGCCAAGGGAAATGTAAATCTGTTCTTTACTCCCATACTTGAGCAGTTACAGTCCTCGGCAGGAAAAAAAGGATTATCCGTTACTGTCAGCTACATAAGTGAAAATGACAACGAGATAACCGAGGCGTTTCGTCTGTGCGAAGAAATGAAGCCCATAGGAATTATATTTCTCGGCGGAAATGTCTGCATTTTTCAAAGGGATTTTTCAAAACTTACTATTCCCTGCGTCCTTTGCACAGCATATGCGGGAAAGCTCGGATTTGAAAATCTTTCATCGGTAAGCGTAAACGACTTTCAGGGCGGTAAAGCTGCGGCGGCTAAACTTTGTGAGCTTGGTCATCGCAGGATAGGGATATTGAGCGGCGATAATAAATCTGCAGGTCCATTCTGCGAGCGATTCAGCGGTATATGCAATGCCCTGTCCGAATACGGCATAAACGAAGCCGAAAGGTTCACAGAGATATGTGAGTTTTCCTTCAGATCGGCATATGAGAAAGCTTATAAGCTTATTTTGGAACATAGTGATCTAACGGCGGTGATCGCAATGTCGGATATAATTGCAATAGGTGCTGTAAGGGCGTTTTGCGATATGAAACTTAAAATTCCCGATGATATTTCCGTTATCGGCTTTGACGGACTGGAGCTTGCGGATTTTTACACTCCGAGGATAACGACATTTCATCAGCCTGTTGAAAAGCTTGCCGACATATCGGTAAAGATGCTTGTTGAAATGATAGAAAATAATGACGAAGCATCACATATTCTGCTTGATGCGGAATATGTGAGCGGCGAAACCACAAAGGAAAGAGGGATATTATGAGAAAAAGTGGAATTTTATTTCATATTTCCAGCCTGCCTAATGATTACGGCATAGGAACAATGGGTAAAGAAGCTTACGAATTTGTGGATTATCTGGAAGAGTGCGGGCAGTCGCTCTGGCAGATACTTCCACTGTCACCCACAAGCTACGGTGATTCACCGTATCAGAGTTTTTCCATATATGCAGGCAATCCTTATTTTATCAGTCTTGAAGTTCTTGAAGATGAGGGACTGTTGAAAAAAGAGGAATATGCAGATATAAAATGGCGTGAAAATGAGAGATATATTGACTATGGCACGATATATGATAACATTTATGTGGTTTTGAAAAAAGCATATCTTCGTTTTATAGATAATGCAGATATGAAAAGCTCACTTGAAAGGTTTTCGGCGGATAACCCGTGGGTAGAGGAATATGCTCTTTTTATGGCACTCAAAACAGTTCACGACGGCAGACCCTGGAACGAATGGGAAGAACCTTTGCGTATGCGAGAAACAGCTGCTCTTCGGGCAGCACGTGAACAGTATGCCGATGAGATAGATTTTCAGAAATTTATGCAGTATAAGTTTCTTGAACAATGGGAGCGGTTAAAGGCTTATGCAAACAAAAAGGGTATAAAGATAATCGGGGATATTCCCATTTACTGCGCATATGACAGCTGTGATGTATGGTGCGAACCAAGGCTTTTTGAGCTAGACGAAAACAGGGTTCCCGTTGTTGTGGCAGGCTTTCCTCCAGACTGTTTTTCGGCGGACGGTCAGCTCTGGGGAAATCCCATATACAACTGGGAGCATATGAAAAGTGAAAATTACAACTGGTGGACAGAGCGTATCGCATATGCGAAAAAGCTTTATGATATAGTCAGAATAGACCACTTTATCGGCTTTGAAAGATATTATGCTATACCATACGGTGACACCACCGCACGAAACGGCGAGTGGAGGCAGGGTCCATCATTCGGGCTGTTTAACGAGATAATAAAACGAACAGGCAAGGGAAATATCATTGCCGAAGATCTTGGAATAGTAACTCCCGCAGTTCGCAGGCTGTTAAAAAAGACAGGTTATCCCGGAATGAAGGTGCTGCAGTTCGCATTTGACCCCACAGGGGAAAGCGAATATATGCCTCAGAATTACAGCAGCTCAAACTGTGCTGTATATACGTCCACTCATGACAGCGATACCGCTTTAGGGTGGGTAGAACATAATAAAAGGAGGGATAATAAATTCTGTCGTGAATATCTGAATATCAGAAAAAATGCTGATATTCCTTATGCACTTATCAGAATGGCGTGGCAGAGTACCGCAGACATTGCAATGACCACCATTCAGGAACTGTGCGGTTATGGCAGTGAGGCAAGAATAAACATACCTTCGACGATCGGCAATAATTGGAGATGGAGAGCAGTCAAAACGGATTTTTCAAAGGAAAATGCGGATATGCTCAGACGTCTTACCGAAATATGCAACAGAAAGGAAAAGTAAGCTATGGTAATCGAAAATTTACAGTCAAAAATCAGGGCAGAGCTTGAAAAGAACTGCGGAAATACCGAAAAATCCACTCCCGAACAGCTTCACAACGGTGTTTCTTCGGTGGTTATGAATGAGCTTAGACCAAAGTGGGAAAAAAGCAGGACAGCTCACGACAGTGCAAGAAAGGCAAGCTACCTTTCAATGGAGTTTCTTGTTGGCAGAGCGATTTATAATAATATGCTTTGTCTTGGCATTACCGAGGAGGTTTCCAAAGCATTTGAAGCTATGGGAACGGATATAAATGATATGGAGGAGATAGAGGACGCAGCACTCGGAAACGGAGGTCTGGGACGGCTTGCAGCCTGCTTTCTGGATAGTGCAGCATCTCTTTCACTTCCGCTTGACGGCTATGGTATCCGCTACAAATACGGACTTTTCAAGCAGAGTATCAAAAATGGTTTTCAATGTGAGGAATCCGATGACTGGTCCCGTTTCGGAGATCCCTGGAGCATAAGACGTGACAGCGAATCAGTTACAATTCATTTTGCTGATTTTGATGTAAAAGCTGTTCCCTATGACTATCCCATTATCGGCTATAACTGCGATAACATCGGGACACTCCGTTTATGGCAGGCTGAAACAGATAATGAGTTTGATTTTGGACTCTTTAACAGCGGAAAATTCGCCGAAGCAAGCGAGCTTAAACGACGTGCAGAGGATATTTCGAGGGTGCTTTATCCCAATGATGAAACCGATGAGGGGAAAAAGCTTCGATTAAGGCAGGAATACTTTTTCAGCGCAGCTGCAGTTGCCGACCTTATGAGAAAGCACCGTAAGCTATTTGGAAGTATGGAAAGCTTCGCAGACTACAACGTTATTCAGCTTAACGATACACACCCTGTTATCGCAATTCCCGAACTTATCCGTAGGCTTATGAACGAGGAAGGATATTGCTTTGAGAAGGCATTTGAAACAGCCAGGAAGGTGTTCTGCTACACAAACCACACTATTATGGCAGAGGCACTCGAAAAGTGGAATTTACGCCTTATCAAGGAGATCCTCCCCGATATATACAGCATTATCATTATGATAAACGAGCATTTTCACTCCGAAACAATAAGGAAAAATGTTTCTGCAGACAGCAGAGATAATATGCGTATTATAAGCGGCGACACTGTTCATATGGCCAATATGGCTGTTTACGGTTCATCTTATGTAAACGGTGTTGCGAAAATACATACGGAGCTTCTGAAATCCACTGTATTAAAGGACTGGTATGAGCTTTATCCCGAACGTTTTCAAAACAAGACAAACGGTATCACACAGAGAAGGTGGCTTGCACTCTGTAATCCCGAGCTTTCGGCACTTATCACCGAGCTGTTGGGCGATGAAGGCTGGATAACCGATCTTGACCGACTTTCGGAGCTGAAAAAATATGCCGAGGATGAAAGGGTGCTGGGAAGATTTATTGATATAAAGGCTTCAAACAAGCGCCGTCTTGCAAAGTACATTTCTGAAAACGAGCATATTGACGTTGACCCTGATATGATATTCGATATTCAGATAAAGCGTTTACACGAATACAAACGTCAGCTTATGAATGCTCTTTCCATACTTTATCTTTACTTTGAGATAAAAGAGGGCAATGTAAAGGATATTGTTCCTACAGCTTATATTTTCGGTGCAAAGGCTGCACCCGGATATTATCGTGCAAAGGGAATAATCAAGCTTATCGGCGAGATAGGCAATCTTGTTAATTCCGACCCCGATACAAAGGATCTTATCAAGGTAGTTTTTATCAGCAATTATCGTGTTACCTATGCTGAAAAGCTTGTTGCTGCCGCCGATGTTTCGGAGCAGATATCTATGGCGGGAACAGAGGCTTCGGGAACGGGTAATATGAAGCTTATGCTGAACGGTGCGGTAACTCTCGGTACACTTGACGGTGCAAATGTTGAGATAGCCCAGGAAGCGGGAGCGGAGAATAATTATATCTTCGGAGCAACAGTTGATGAGCTTGAAAAAATTCTCCCCGAATATGATGCCCGTGCTGCGGCGGAAAATGACCCGAAAATAAAGCGTGTTCTTAATGCCCTTATTGACGGCACACTTAACGATAACGGCACAGGTATGTTCAGAGAGCTTTATTTCTCACTTATGGACGGTGCAAGCTGGCATAAGCCCGACAATTATTATGTTATAGGTGATCTGAAAAGCTATGTTGAGGCAAAGCTGAAGGTAAATGCCGACTATAAGGACAAAATTGCTTTTGCGAGAAAGTGTTGGCTCAATATGTGCAGCGCAGGCAAGTTCAGTTCCGACAGAACCATTGCCGAATATGCAGAAGAAATCTGGAATATCAACAGGATATAGTTATTTTGCATAATGTAAGTTGGTGATGTTTTGTTAATAGTTACAAACTTACAAAAATAGTGCAAAACGATAAAAAAAAATAGTGAAAATGCTTGACAAACTTAAAACGTGGTGTTATACTATAACTAGAGTTTCGAAACAAAATAAATGGTATCGAAACAATCAGAAAATTAACCACAATGATATGGGAGGATAATAATATGAAGAAAAGAATTATAAGCTCACTTACAGCAATGCTTCTTACAGGAACTATCTTTACAGCTTGCGGAAGTACAGCAGAAAGCGGTGATGCTTCTTCAGCAGGTTCGGGAGATACAGTTACACTTACAGTCTGGGGTTCTCAGGAAGGTCAGCCTTTCCTCAAGAGAATGTGTGAATCCTTTGCAGCAGCAAATCCCGATAAGAATTATGTTTTTAACTACGGTGTAGTCAGTGAAGCTGATGCAAAAAAGGAACTGCTCAAGGATGTTTCGGCAGGTGCCGATGTTTTCGGATTTGCTTCCGACCAGACAGGTGAGCTTGTTTCCGCAGGTGCTCTTTACAGAGTGACAAAGAATAAGGACCAGATCGTTGCAAACAATACAGCACCCTCGATACAGTCAGCTACCGTTGACGGTGAGCTTTACGGCTATCCTTACGTTTCGGATACATATTTTATGTATTATGATAAGTCAAAGTTTACAGAGGAAGAAGTGCTTTCTCTTGATACAATGCTCGCAAAGGATATCCCGGGCACAACAACAAACTTTGCATTTGATACCGACAACGGCTGGTATCAGTCATCATTTTTCTTCGGAGCAGGCTGCAAGCTCTTTGGCGATGATGGCACAGATCCCACAATGTGCGATTTTAACAATGACAGAGGTATGCTCGCAGGTGAATATCTCATTGATCTTGTAAAAAATCCAAAGTACGGTGCCAACTTTGACGATGGACTTATCAAGGCAGGCTTTGCAGACGGTTCCATTGCAGCAGCCGTAACAGGCACATGGAATGCAACTGATATTCAGGCTTCTCTCGGTGATAATTACGCAGCTACAAAGCTCCCCAGCATTAAGCTTTCAAACGGTGAAGAAGTACAGCTTGGCGGTATGGCAAACTTCAAGATTATGGGTGTAAATGCCGAAACAAAGAATCCGCTTGATGCTATGGCACTTGCAGAATGGCTTACAAATTACGATAATCAGGTCATCAACTTTGAGGAACGTTCACTTGCTCCTACAAATGTTGAGCTTGCAAATGATACTGAAAAGCTTTATTCCAACGCAGCAGTTGCTGCTCTTGCTCAGCAGGCACAGCACGCAACAGTTCAGACTTCCATTCCTCAGTGCGGAAACTACTGGACTCCCGCAGAAGCATTTGGTCAGGATCTTATCGCAGGCAATATCACAAGAGATAATCTTCAGGAAAAGCTTGATAAGTATGTAGAATCTGTTCTTTCAGCTCTTACAAGCGAATGATTTCGGTAATCATTTTCTCCTTAAAATAAAGCTTGTTATCCGCAGTATTATTTGCGGATAACGGCTTTAAACAAATCCCCGGACTGACCGGGTATTTGTTTAAGGCTATATCATAGGCAAAAAATATTGAAAGCGGAGGGATCAATATGACAGAGGCGGAATACTACATCTTACCCTGGTATAAGAAGCTTATCTGTAAAGCGAGCGGTGCCTTGAAAAAAACGGGAAGAGGACTTGTGCGTTTTTTTAAAGGCATACCCGGAGCAGTTTTATCTTTATTCAGGAAGCTTGGAAACGGATTTAAGAACTATGGAATGACTTTTGTTAAAGGCGGATTGCTTACAAAGCTTTCATACGTTATTATGGGAGCAGGAAATCTTTTCAGAGGTCAGATAGTAAAAGGACTGATATTCTTGCTTGCACAGGCAGCATATATATGGTTTATGATAACAAACGGTGCTTCCTGTATTGCAGGACTGAAAAATCTGGGAACAGTTCAGCGAGGTTGGTATTTCGATGAAGAGCTTGGCATAGATGTTATGCGTGAAAACGGCGATAATTCAATGCTCATACTTCTATATGGAATATTTGCTTTGTTTATAACAGCAGCTTTCATTATTCTTTATGTGACTAATATTTCTTCTGCTGCCGAAGCTGAGAAATTATCAAGATCCGGGGCGAAGCTCCCAAAATTTAAGGATGATGTTGCTGCGCTCCTTGACGGCAAATTTCATAAAACTCTCCTTGCATTTCCTATTGCGGGCGTTCTGATATTTACGATCGTCCCTCTGGTATATATGATACTTCTCGCATTTACTAACTACGATAAGGATCATCAGGTTCCTGCAAATCTCTTCACCTGGGTTGGTCTTGACAATTTTAAAACAATGCTGGGAGCAAATTCGACTCTTTCTCAGACCTTCTGGCCCGTTCTTGGCTGGACACTTATATGGGCTGTATTTGCTACCTTTCTTAACTATGTTTTCGGTATCATACTTGCACTGCTCATCAATAAAAAGGGCATAAGGTTCAAGTCATTTTACAGAACACTTTTTGTTCTTGCAATAGCAGTTCCTCAGTTTGTATCACTGTTGGTTATGAAGAATATGCTCGCAGAGGCAGGTCCTGTAAATGTACTGCTTACAGAGCTTGGTCTTATAAGCAGTCCTCTGCCGTTCTTTACAGACCCCACGTGGGCAAGAGTAACGGTAATTCTTGTTAATCTGTGGATAGGTATTCCATATACAATGCTTATCACCTCCGGTATTCTTATGAACATTCCCGATGACCTCTATGAAGCGGCAAGGATAGATGGTGCATCACCATTTATAATGTTTACAAAGATCACTATGCCTTATGTGCTTTTTGTCACAACGCCCTATCTCATTACACAATTTATCGGAAATATCAATAACTTCAATGTCATTTATTTCCTCACAGGCGGAAATCCCGCAACACTCGACTACTATCAGGCGGGAAAAACAGACCTGCTTGTAACATGGCTTTATAAGCTTACGGTAAATTCGAGAGATTACTGCTATGCATCTACGATTGGTATCCTTGTATTCGTGATATGCTCTGTTATTTCTCTTATTACGTTCCGTAATTCTCAGTCCTACAATAATGAGGAGGCGTTCCAGTAATGAAGGAAAAAAGCAAATCATATTATGGTCAGCAGAAAGCTGTCAATGGTTTTATACAGGTACTGCTTCTTGTGCTTGGAATTATATGGATCCTTCCGTTATGCTGGGTGATCCTGACATCATTTCGTGAAGAACCCGGTTCATATACAAGTTATTTTTGGCCGAAAGGATTTACAGTAAATAACTATGTAAATCTTATTACGCAGGATCAGCAGTTTAAGTTTACAAAATGGTTCTTCAACACACTGCTTGTATCGGTGATATCCTGTCTTGGTTCAACTCTGATCGTACTGGCTGTTTCGTTCGCACTGAGCCGTCTGCGTTTTAAAATGAGAAAGCCTCTTATGAATGTGGCACTTATACTTGGAATGTTCCCCGGCTTTATGTCAATGATCGCAGTGTATTATATCCTCAAGGGAATGAATTTTTTAAGCAATCCTCTTGTTTGTCTGACACTTGTTTATATTGCGGGAGCAGGACTTCAGTATTATATTGCAAAGGGATTTTTCGATACACTTCCTAAGGCACTTGACGAAGCGGCATATCTTGACGGTGCAACAAAATCACAGGTGTTCTTTAAAATAACACTGCCCCTTTCAAAACCCATAATAGTTTATACCATACTTACATCATTTATGGCTCCTTGGGTAGATTATATCTTCCCCAGCATTATCTGCGGCTCCGAATATGACAGCTATACGGTTGCACTCGGAATGTTCAAAATGCTTGAAAGAGAATTTATCGGTGCATATTATACACAGTTTGCTGCAGGTGCAGTTCTCGTATCAATTCCTATTGCGGCACTGTTCATTTCAATGCAGAAGTACTATGTTGAGGGTGTTACAGGTGGTGCAGTAAAGGGATAATTGCTATTGATATTACTTGGCAAATGTGGTATAATCCGGTAAGGGAGGAATGATAATTGGGAAAAAAAGTTACTATTCAAGACATTGCAGACAAAATGAAGATTGCAAAAAGTACTGTTTCAAAAGCTATATCAGGTGCAACTGACATAAGTGAAGAAACACGTGAAAGTATATTGAAGTGTGCTTTTGAAATGGGATATCATATTAGCCCTGAACGAATGACAAGAAAGAAAAATGTTGCCATACTTGTTTATGGAATACATTACGGTACAAGCAATCAATTCGGCTATGAGATAATAGCAGGTATTCAGGCAGCTGCAGTTGACAATAATGTTGGAATAAACATTATTACTGTGACTGAGGAGCAGATGAATAGCGGAAATTACGATCATCTTGTGATCGGAAAGAATTATGAGGGTATTTTCTTCCTCGGATTTCGTCCGCATATTGATTTCATAGAACGCAATAAAGGGCATAATATCCCTATGGTAGTGCTTGATAATTACATCGAAAATCCGCTTGTGGCAAGAGTGGGCTGTGATAATTACGATGGAATTACTCAGGCTATGAAACACCTCTATTCCAAGGGACACAGAAAAATCGGATTTCTCGGCGGAGAACCCGACAGCATTGTAACTGTTGAGCGAAGAGATGCTTATCTCGATAATCTTGCTGATTTTGGACTGTCCCGGTCGGATAAGCTGATAAAGTATGGTCATTTCTCAGGCAAAGGAATGAAAAAGCTTATTCTTGATATGGCAAAGGAAGATATTACTGCTATTGTATGCATCAGTGATAACATCGCAGTAACGGCAGTAAAGGAACTGACTAAAGCAGGATACCGTATTCCGCAGGATATAAGTATAATAGGGTACGACAATCTGCCTATATCCGAAGCCTGTATCCCTGAGCTTACAACTGTAAATCAGAATCGCATACACATAGGAAAAGCAGCATTTATTGCTATGCAGCAGATAAAGAGCGGTATTCATATTTGCTCAGTGCAGCTTCACACAAATCTTGTCGAAAGAAAATCAGTAGCTGACATCAGTCAGCAGAAAGAAGGATAATTATGCCAAAGTGGCTTGATAATGCAATTTTTTATGAGATATACCCCCAGTCGTTCAATGATACTAACGGTGACGGAATAGGCGATTTTAACGGAATTATTGAAAAGCTGGATTATATCAGGGAGTTGGGCTGCAATGCTTTATGGATAAATCCCTGCTTTGATTCTCCTTTCGGTGATGCAGGCTATGATGTTGCGGATTATTACAAGGCTGCTCCCCGATACGGCACAAATGAAGATTTGAAAAATATCTTTATTGAGGCTCACAAGCGTGATATGCACGTTCTTCTTGACCTTGTTCCGGGACATACAAGTGTTCAGCATAAGTGGTTCAAAGAATCAATGAAGGCTGAAAAGAACGAATATACCGACCGTTACATCTGGACTGATACTATATGGGAAAGTCCTCAGGGTATCGGAAGCATCAGTGGTTTCTCCGACCGTGACGGAACCTGTGCAGTCAACTTTTTCTCGCATCAGCCTGCACTGAACTATGGCTACTACAAGCCTGACAGACCTTGGCAGCAGCCTATGGATGCAGAAGGTCCGAAGGCGACGCTGGAAGCAATGAAGGATGTTATGCGTTTCTGGCTTGGAATGGGCTGTGACGGTTTCCGTGTGGATATGGCAGGCTCACTTGTAAAGAATGACGAGGACGGAAAGGGTACTATAAAGCTTTGGCAGAATGTAAGAGAATTTTTTGATAAAGAATTTCCCGAAGCTGCAATGATCTCCGAATGGGGAGAACCAGATAAGTCGTTGCAGGGCGGCTTCCATATGGATTTTCTGCTCCATTTCGGTCCCTCGCATTACAATGATCTGTTCCGCTGTGAAGAACCGTTCTTCTCCGAGCGAGGAAAAGGCGATGTTTCGGAATTTGTCGCAAAGTATAAAGAAAACTACGAAAAATCCGAGCGCAAGGGACTTATCTGTATTCCGTCAGGTAATCACGATATGGATAGGCTTGCACGTACCATTAAAGGTGATAACCTCAAAATAGCATTTGCATTCCTGCTTTCAATGCCGGGAGCACCATTCATTTATTACGGCGATGAGATAGGAATGAGATATGTTGAAGGACTTACATCTGTTGAAGGCGGATATAATAGAACAGGCTCACGTTCACCTATGCAGTGGGACAGCACAACGAATGCAGGCTTCAGTGCTGCACCCAAGGAAGAACTTTACATAAAGCAGGACGAGAGTGTTGACCGACCAACAGCAGAAGCAGAAATGGCTGATGAAAAATCCCTTTGGCACGAGATCAATCGTCTTATCGGTATAAGACAGGCTCATTCTTCCCTTATGAGCAAGGGCGAGATAGAATTTGTGTATGCGGATAAGAATGAATACCCTCTGGCGTATGTAAGAAGTGCGGAAGATGAAAAAACACTTGTTGTTATAAACCCTGCGGACAGAGAGGTATCTTTTGATTACTCCTGCAATGTCAAAGAATGTATATATGACTTTGGCGGAAAAATCACTTCGAATAACGGTAAAATATTCGTTCCTGCAAAGAGTGCAGGCTTCTATGAGTTTGGTTGATCTTATATAAATTCCGGCTCCATTTGGAAATATCTAAAAAGCGTATGCAGATTTTGGTGAAAATTTGCATACGCTTTTTGCTGTATTAAGTAGATGAATATTGACTATTGTTATTTGTTATACTTTAACTGTTTAGCCATATCCTGCAGATCCTGACACGCATCAAATAAGTCGTGTTAATGCAAATGTTTCATGTAGA